>DATNKC010000126.1:0-3575 GCA_035603615.1 Steroidobacteraceae bacterium
GCCCGGCCAGATATTCAGCACAGGATGTGCGAGAGGCGGTGCGGAGTGCGCCCCAGAGGCAGCAAGCGTTCCGGCCAATACTGCCGCCAGATATATTTTCATCAAAGTCTCCCAGTCACACAATGCCAGTGCCCGGCGCCAATTTTTGTCGGCGCCGAGCTTGAGTCTTGCGCCATCCGCTGGCCCGAAACGCGCCGAGCACGTCGATCGCGCCTCCGGCATCGACGCGAGCTTGCGCTATCAGGGGCGTAACGTCCGTCCGGTACGCCTGGCGCAGGCTCTGGAACGCCATCATCACATCGTTCGATTCCTGCGCGTACAGCAATGCCTCCCGATCGACGATCAAGGCTTTTGCAAAAGCGCAAACAATGGCCTCCGCCGAAGCCAGCATGCTTTCGATGGGATCGGTCACGTTGTGCGACTGATCGATGAGATAGGCCGGAGCGAATGATCCCTTTGCGTTTGACTCGGCCTCGATCAATTCGTTGAACACCAAAAAAAGCTGATGCGGATTGATGGCGCCCGAGTCGAGATCATCGTCGCCGTATTTGCTGTCGTTGAAATGAAATCCGCCAAGCTTGCCAAAGCGATGCAGGCGGGCGACGATTTGCTCGATATTCGTGGTCGGCGCGTGATGTCCCAGATCCACGAGACAGTAAGCCTGCTCACCCAGCTGCTGGGCCGCGAGAATCGATGACCCCCAGTCTTGCAATACGCTGCTGTAAAACGCCGGCTCGAAAAGCTTGTGCTCCAGCAGCATTTTCCAATCCCCGGGGAGCGCGGCGTAGATTCTCGCGGCCGATTCAAGGTAGCGGTCAAAGGCGCGGGTAAAATCCTGTTGTCCCGGAAAGTTACTGCCGTCGCCGACCCAAACGGTAATCGCCTGAGAACCGAGAATCTTGCCGATGCGGATGCACTCGATGTTGTGATCGACCGCTTGATCGCGGACAGCCGGCTGCGCGGAACTTAAGGATCCGGCGGAGTAGCTGTGTTTCTGCTCCGGTTGATCCTGAAACGTATTCGAATTGACGGCATCGAATCCGAGTCCCAAGCTCCCGCCCAGCTCGCGCAGCGCGACATAGTCCGCGACGCAGTCCCACGGAAAATGCGGCGATACGCGCGGCGTGATGCGGCACAGCTGCTGCACGACCGCGCAATCCGCCAATTTCTCATAAATTGATGTGGGTGCGCCGTCGAAGGGGAATTTTGCAAAACGAGTTCCGCCGCGGCCGGCGCCCCAGGTCGGGAGGGCGACCGAGAAGGCGGCAACCTTGCGGCGGATGGACTCGATATCGATGCCGCGGCGGCGCAGCTGCCGGGCCAATGATTGGTAATCGTCCTGCAGGCCCTCGATATCGCGGCTCGCATTGAAATCCCGGACAAAGCCTTCCGGCAACGGTAAGTCTTCTTGCATGAGAGTGTCCCCCCCGATCAGGTCGCACTAGCGTGTGAACGCCTGTGCATTGCCGGCATCCACGTTGATCATATTACCGGTCGACTTGATTGACATGTCGGACGCGAAAAAATACACGGCGTCCGCGATATCGCTCGGCAGCACGTCGACTTTCAGCATGGAACGATTGCGATAATGAGCTTCCAGCGCCTCGCCCGAATCTATCCCATGCACGCCGGCGCGCTCGCGCCGCCATTCACCATCCCAAATACGCGAACCCTTGATGACCGCGTCGGGATTCACCGTGTTGACCCGAATGCCGAACGGCGCGCCCTCAAGGGCGAGACAGCGCGCCAGATGCAGCGCGGCAGCCTTTGCGGATGCGTAGGCGGAGGCATTCAACGCCGCGGCAATGCCGTTTTTCGAGCCGATAAAAATGATCGAGCCGCCATGTTGCAGCCTCATCAGCGGAAACGCCGAACGTGCCGCGAGAAAATAGCCTTCCGCCAGTACGCTGTAGTTCTTTTGCCAGAGCTCCACGGTGGTTTCTTCGAGCGACGCAGAGGAGGCTATGCCGGCATTCGCCACCAAGATGTCCAGTCCCGCAAATTCGCGTGCGCAGGACGCGAATGCCTCGCGAATTTGATGCTCGTCGGTCACGTCGCATAGCGCCGATCGCACGAAGTCCGAACCGGCTTTTCGCTCCAAGACCTTGAGCGCTTGTTCGAGGGCATCGGCGTCGCGATCGAGCAGCATGACGCAGGCGCCTTGCGCCAGCAGCCGGTCCGCGGTCGCCGCGCCGATGCCGCCCGCGCCGCCCGTGATCAGAGCAATCCTGCCGGCCAGGGGTTTCGGCTTAGGCATGCGGCGCAACTTCGCTTCTTCCAGCGCCCAGTACTCGATTCGAAATGCCTCCCGTTCGTCAAGCCCGATGTACTGTCCTATTGATTCCGCGCCGCGCATGACGTTGATGGCATTGCCGTAAAATTCGGCGGCAAGCCGCGCGGTGGTCTTGTCGAGCGCGAAGGCGATGCGGCCCAGCCCGGGCACCAGGATGATGACCGGATTGGGGTCGCGCATCTTCGGATCGCCCGCGGTTGCGCAACGCTGGTAATAGGCCGCGTATTTTGCCCGGTAATCGCTCAAGGATTGTTCGAGGTAGACGTCGTCGGCGAGCCGCGTTTCGTCCAAGGTCAAGGGCCAAATTTTCGTGCGCAGAAAATGATCGGGACAGGACGTGCCGAGGACCGCAAGCCGTGAAAGATCCTTCGAACAGACGAATTCGAGGGTTTCAGGATCGGCCGACAAGTGGCCGATCTTCGCGTGCTCGTTGGACATCAAGCCGCGCAGCTTCGGCATGATCTCGGCCGCCAATCGCAGCCGTTCTGCTTGCGGCAAGGACCGGATCCGCGGACCGCCAAACGCCGGGCGGCGAGCGAGCCGCTCATTGAGGTAGCGCGCAGCGTCGCCGACCAGTTGAATCGTGTTCTCATAACAGGCGCGCGAAGTCTCGCCCCAGCAAATGAGACCGTGGCCCGCCAGCACAACCCCCCGCAATCCGGGATTTTGCGAGACGTGATCCCGCAGGCGTAATCCGAGGTCGAATCCGGGCCTCTGCCACGGAAGCCAGCCCACCGCGCCGCGCCATACCTCGCGCGCCGCGCTTTCACCCGAACTGGACGCGGCCAGCGCAATGACCGCATCGGGATGCACGTGATCTATGTGGGCAAAGGGCAGCAAGCCATGCAGCGGCGTATCGATCGACGCCGCGCGGCCGTTGAGGTTAAACGTGCAATGCGGCAGGAATTCAACCATGTCGTCTTCATGGTCTACGCCCCGGTAAAGCGCCTCGAGACGCAGGATGCGATCGAGGTACAGAGTGGCAAAGCCATCGAGCTTCATCGACCCTAGATCGCCGCCCGATCCCTTTACCCAGAGCACGCGAACCGGCAGGCCCGTGAGCGGATCCAGCCCGTCGAGCTTGGCGGACGTGTTGCCCCCGCCAAAATTCGTGACCGTGAGATCCGCCCCCAACAAGTTTGAGCGATACAGCAACAATTCGGCCGGACTTTTCGAGGCGGCGTCCGTGTCCGACCAGCGACCCAACGGGATTTTGAATGGCAGTGCGCTGCGCGTCTCGGGGGCAATTTCCAATAGGTCACTCATCAACTCTGGTTCCCTG
>DATNKC010000127.1:0-12212 GCA_035603615.1 Steroidobacteraceae bacterium
GGCGACGGCGATGACGCGATAACCCTCGCCCGCAAGGGTGCCGCACATGGCCAGTCCCAATCCACGGCTGCCGCCGGTGACGATGACGTTACGCACTGGGGCGCACCAGCTTGCCGGCGCCGCTCATCTCCAACGCAGGCACGAAACGCAACTGGGCGGGCACCTTGTGAGCGGCCAGCGTGCGGCGGCAGGCGCCAAGCAGATCGCTCTTGATCTGCGCGGCCATGCTGGCGTCGGCGGAACTTTCGCTGTCCGCCAGGACGATTTCCGCCACCACCAGCGAGCCGGTCAGCGGGTTGCGCCGCGCACGCACCAGCGACATGCGCACGCGCGGGTCGGCGTTCAGCACCGACTCGACCTCCTCGGGGTAGACCTTCAGGCCGCCCACATTGATGACGCCGCCCTTGCGGCCGCGAAAATAGTAGCGTCCGTTCGCTAACTCGACCAAGTCGCCGGTATCGACGTAGCCATCCTCGCCGATGATCGGCGCTTGCGCGCTGCCTAGGTAACGCGCGGCGTTGCGCTGCGAACGAATCCACAGCGTGCCATCCTGGACTTTCATGGCGATGGGGCTCGCGGCATTGCCGATCAAGCTCTCCGGAAAACCCGCGAGTCCGTCATTGACATCGAAAGCCACGCCCGCCTCGGTGGAGGCGAACGCATGCGCGATGCGTGCATGCGGATAGGCTGCGCGCAAATTATCCAGCACGGTTTGATCGGCAACCTCACCCGACAGGCGCACGTATTCCGGGGACATCAGTGCCGTCTCGCCGCTCATCAGCGCTCGACGCCAGTGCGAGGGCGTTCCCGAAATGTGTGTCACCCCCGCGGCGCCCGCGCGCGCTAGAAACTCGCCTGTGGGTTCCCCTGCGTTGGAGAGAACCAGCGGCGAACCGGACAGCACCGCTCGTAGATAGATTTGCAGGCCCCCATAGCGGCGAATGTCGTAAAACGTGCTCCAAACCATGGGTTTGGTCGATGGTGGATGCCGCGGCAGGGCCCCGGCGAGACTCTCAAAGCTGTGCACCACCAATTTCGGCACCCCCGTCGTGCCGGAGGTCAGCAGGATCCATTCTGTTGTCTCGGTGGCTCGGCGCTGCAAGGTTGCAGGCAGGGGCTGTGCCGCGACGCTGTCGAGGATGATGTCGGCTTCAGCGGTGGCGCCCACGCCTGCGAGCTGCTCGGGCGTCAAGTCCGGCGTGCAGAGCACCAGCCGGCGCGCAACGCCGTCGAGTTCCAACAGAGCGAGCGCGGTGCTAAGTTGCTCGCGCATCGAGAGCAGCACCGATCGGCCGCGAAACGACTCGAGTGCGCCGCCCAGTATCGAGCCGGCCGCGAGTTCTTGAAGGGCGACCGATCCCAAACGGCCGTGAAAAGCGCCGGCGGCGGGGCCGCTCGATGAAATGGATTCCCACAACGAACTCATAGCGGCATTCTAGCAGTGGCCGGCGAGGGCTCGACACCGCTTCGCGGCATTCTGTCAAAATGTTTCTCGAGCGACACCGTGAATAGCATCGAAACCAATCCCGCGAGTTTGTCGTCCTGCTTGTGCGAATTGTTCCCGCAGGGCGCATTGACGGCGGAACTGCGCGGCCGCGCCGATCCGGGTGCGCTCTATCCCGAGGAAGCGCGGCACGTGCAAAAAGCAGTGCCGAAACGGGTCGAGGAATTCGCGGCTGGACGGCTCTGCGCCCGCTTGCTCCTGCACGAACTCGGCGTCCACAAATTCGCCATCGAAGTCGGCGCCCACCGGCAACCGTTGTGGCCGGCAGAGCTGGTGGGCAGCATTACCCACACGACGGGCTTTTGCGCGGCGGTGGTCGCCCCAAAAAAATGCCTGCGTTCCGTGGGAATCGATACCGAAATTGCCGCAAGCGTCAGGACGACGCTCTGGCGCAGTATCTGTACGCCGGCGGAAACGACCTGGCTCGGCTCTCTGCCGGAATCCGAGCAACTTGCGGCGGCGACCCTGATCTTTTCAGCCAAGGAGGCGTTCTACAAATGCCAATTCGCGCTGACCCAGCAGCGCTTGGGCTTTCAGGACGTCTCGGTCGGGCTGCCTGAGTGGGGCGAAAAGCGCGGCGCGTTCCGGATATTGGCGAATCGCAGCATCGAACTCGATTTGTTCGCCGCCTCACCGCTGCAAGGTCAGTACTTATTCCACGAGCAATTCGTAACATCGGGGATGGCCGTCTGAAGCCCCGCGTTGAGCGCTGTAGGGTGAGCCCTGCCGCCCAATCAGTACGCCTTGTCGTCGCGAAATACTTTGACGATCGTCAACAGCAGGATTTTGAAGTCGAGCAACGGCGTCCAATGCCGCAGGTAGTCAAGATCGTAATTTACCCGAGCTTCCATGTCTTCCAGAGTCGAGGTCTCGCCGCGCCAGCCATTGATCTGAGCAAGACCGGTAATGCCCGGCAAAACTTTGTGCCGCAACATGTAGCCCTTGATGAGCTTTCGATATTCTTCATTGTGAGCCACCGCATGGGGTCTCGGGCCCACCAAGCTCATTCGGCCTTGCAGCACATTGATGAGCTGCGGCAATTCATCCAGCGACAAGCGGCGCAGCACCCTGCCGATGGGGGTGATGCGGCTATCGGTTTTGGAAGCCTGACGAATCTGCGCGCCATCCTCCGTGACCAGCATGGTGCGAAACTTGTAAACCCCAATTTCTCTGCCGTCCAAGCCGTAGCGGCGCTGCGTGAAAATGACGGGCCCGGCGGATGTGAGCCTGATCAGAAGGGCGATGACCACCAGCAAGGGCAGCGACAGCAGCAGGATGAGCGCTGAGAAGCCGACATCGGTGACGCGCTTAGTGACACCGCGATAGCCGTAGAAAGGCGTTTCCAACATGGCCACGACCGGGATGCCATGGATCTCGGTCGGGCGCGCCTGAATCAAGTTGAACACGAAAATATCGGGCACGTAGTAGATGGATGCGGTGGTGTCGCGCAAGTCATCCAACAGGTCCATCACTCGCTTCACATGGCGAATCGGCAGGGCGATGAAGATGACATCCGTGCGGTTATCTTTCACGTACTGAGACATGTCGCTCAAGGAGCCGATCAGCTTGGTGTCGGCATCCATACCAAGCCGATCTTTGCTGCGATCATCGAAGAAACCGGCCATTTCCACCCGCATGCCCGCATTGCTCTGCAAACGGCGCGCGAGTTCAAAACTGGTGGTGTTGTATCCGGCGATGATGGCACTGCGAGTCTCGAGGGCGTTCATCAGGAAGCGGTGCTTCACTTCCTGCATGGCCAGTGTGACCGCGATCAACAGCACCGGTGTCACCGCCGCCCAGGTGAGAAAAATACGCCGTGGATAAGTGGTTAAGGTTTTCGTGACATAGCCCACGGCGAGCAACGCCAACAGCAACATCATCCACCGCAGGGTCACGTCCGTGACGTCGGAAAGCCGCGCTGAGGTCAGTTGTGTGTTGACTTCGCGCGGGGGCTGAACCAAAACCAGGCACAAGACAGCCACGATGACGATGGTCGCCGAGGACGGATCGAAATGATGTCCGTACAGAACGATCGTGGCGTACAGCGAGCCGACAGCGACCACCGCCGGCACCACTGCCTGAACACCCGTCAGTAGCGCGATCGCCAAACTTTGCTTTACTAATACGGGCTGGTTCATCGGTTTGAAGCGCGAGCGCCTTTGGCTATGGCCATCACACGAATGATATTCTAGGCGTCTATGACAAACGTTCCATTACTCGATCTTAAAGCTCAGTATGCGCAGATTCGCGCAGACGTCATGCCCATCATAGAGGAAGTCTGCGCCAGTCAGCGCTTCATCCTCGGCGAACACGTGCTGGCGTTGGAGGCGGAGGTGGCAGCCTACTGCGCCAGCGCCGCCGGCGTCGGCGTCTCCTCCGGAACGGATGCGCTTCTGCTCGCGCTGATGGCGTTAGGGGTGGGCGCAGGCGATGAAATAATTACAAGCCCCTTTACCTTCTTCGCCACGGCGGGAACGATTGCGCGCCTGGGTGCGCGGCCGGTGTTCTGCGACATCGACCCGGTCTCATTTAACTTATCGCCGCAGGCGGTAAGTGATTTCATCGATCAGCATTGCCGCGTTCAGGGCAGCCAATTGCTCAATCGCGCTACCGGCGGACGCGTCAAAGGACTCATGCCGGTGCATCTCTACGGTCAGTCGGCCGACATGGACCCGCTGATGGCCGTGGCGAAGCAATACAATTTGAAAGTGATCGAGGACGCCGCCCAGGCCATCGGCACGGAATACCAAGGCGTGCGCGTCGGCTCGATCGGCGACATCGGCTGCTTCTCATTCTTTCCCAGTAAAAATCTCGGTGCCTTCGGCGACGCCGGATTATGCACGACCAACGATGCCGAGCTCGCCGAGAGCATGCGCGTGCTGCGCGTGCACGGCGGCAAGCCAAAATATTTTCACGCGGTGATCGGCGGCAACTTCCGAATCGACGAGTTGCAAGCCGCGGTGCTGCGCGTGAAGCTGAAATATTTGGACGGCTGGACCGCAGCGCGGCAGCGAAATGCCGCCTATTACACGGCGGCATTTGCCGCGGCCAACGGCGCCAAGCACCTGATCACGCCGCAGGCGAGCGTGAAGGGCCGCCACATCTTCAATCAGTACGTCGTGCGGGTACAGAATCGCGACGCGCTGAAAGATCATTTGACGGCGCAGGGCATCGGCACGGAAATCTATTATCCGGTGCCGCTGCACTTGCAGAAGTGTTTTAGCTTTTTAAAGCACGCGCCGGGGGATTTTCCGCAATCCGAGCGCGCCGCGGCAGAGACCTTGGCGTTGCCGATCTACCCGGAACTGACCCAAACGCAGCTCGATCACGTGGTTGCGAGCGTCGCCGCTTTTTATCGCAGCGCCTAGGGTTCGCCCAGCCTAGCCTTTCTTGAAGTCGTCCGGCAGCAGCTGGTGGCGCGACAGCAATTTATAGAAATCCGTGCGGTTGCGTTTCGCCAGACGCGCCGCCTGGCTCACATTGCCGGTGGTGATCTGCAGGATCTGCGACAGATAGTTGCGGGTGAATTCATCACGCGCCTCGTCGAACGAGGGCAGGCGGGTGGGGTTGCCGCCGAGCGACTGCTGTACCAATTCCGCCGTGATGATGGGTCCGTGCGATAGGGCGACGTTTTGCCGCACGACGTTGTACAGCTGGCGCACATTGCCGGGCCACTCCGCGGTCGCCAGCAGTTCGACCGCTTCCGGCGCATAGATCTTGCGCTGACCGGTCTCCTTGGCGATCTGTTCCAGAAAGTGCGCCACCAGCAAGGGAATGTCCTCGCGGCGGCGGCCGAGCGAGGGCACCTCGATATGCACCACGTTCAGTCGATAGTACAGATCCTCGCGAAACTGACCGGCCACCATCAATTCATGCAGGTCGCGGTGCGTTGCGGAAATAATGCGTACATTGGTTTGCACGGCATCGGCGCCACCCACGGGACGAATCGTGTTGTCCTGGAGCACGCGCAATAGTTTGACCTGCAGCCGCATCGGCATGTCGCCGACCTCATCCAACAGCAAGGTGCCGCCATCGGCGGTTTCGAATAAACCTTTTTGGGCGCGGGTCGCGCCGGCAAACGCGCCGCGCTCATGGCCAAATAGTTCGGACTCGAGCAGATTCTCGGCCATCGCACTGCAATTGATCGAAACGAATGGCTTATTGCGGCGCGGGCTGGCCTCGTGAATGGCGCGGGCCAGCAGCTCCTTGCCCGTGCCGCTCTCGCCGGTCAACAAGACCCGCGCATCGGTTCCGGCCACCATGTTGGCTTGGGCCAATTTGTCTTCCATGAGCTGATTGCGGGTGACGATATTGGCGCGCCAATCCTCATCGACATGCGCGAAACCCGACACCTTGAGTGCTTTTTGCACGTGGTCGAGCAGTTCCTGCTTATCCACCGGCTTCGTGAGGAAGCCAAAGGCGCCGCTTTGGGTCGCGTGGACCGCATCGGGAATCGTGCCATGCGCCGTGAGAATAATGACCCGCAATCCCGGCCATCGGCTTTGCAGCTCCTTCAGCAGTCCGATGCCGTCCATTTGGTCCATGCGCAGATCGGTGATCACCAGATCCGGACGAAAACGCACGCAGGCCGCCAACGCAGCGGCGGCACTTTCAACCGCTTCGACCTCGTAGTTCTCGGCGCGCAGACGGATCGTCAGCAGGCGCAAGAGACCCGGATCGTCGTCGACCACCAGAATGCGCGCTTTGCGCTTTTGCGGGGTCAGTGAATCGCGGGTGCCCGGCTGCAGGCCGAACGACAGGGGTGTGGTGGCAGCAATCGAATAGGCGTTCAGTGCAGTCTCTCCGGTTAGGCGTTATGGCGTGTGGGGGGCGCCGGTTCCGCGGTCGGTGACAGATCGTTGCTCGATATGTGTTACCGCCTCGAGTTTAGCCCTCGCCTCGTCCAAGGCCTTGCGCAACTTCGCATTTTCGTCGGTTTCAGCCGCCAGGCGACGATTAATCGCCTGCAGCTTGTCATGCGTGTCATTCGGCACGGCATCGCGCATTCGCGTGTTTTCGGCCTGTAAAATCAGCCGTTGCTCAACCTCTTTGAGCTCAACCGCGGCCAACAGGCGCTCCACAGGCAGCAGAGTTTCAGGCCTGGCGAGGAGTTCCGCCAACTGTCGCTGCGCTGCGACGGCATCGGCCCCGCTGTAGCCCGGCGTCGCCAAGGCCAGCGCATACCGCAGTCGATTGCTGGTGGTCGGTTGCAATTCGGCCGCATCCTTCGCCTGCTGGAAGATCTCCGCCTGGCGCGCCGGGTCCCCCTGCGGCAGGTTGCTCATCATTTCCAGCAACGGCGCCACCGGACTGATGTCGGCTTGAGGGCGCTCAGGCACGACAGGGGTGGGCGTCTTGGAGGCGCCCATCGTGCCGCACCCGGCGACCCAGAGGAGTAACAGGCCGCATGCTGCAACGCGATTGCCCTTATGCGGCATGAGCTTTTTCGCGCGCGAGGGCGGGGCTGGCTGCGCGCAGGGGCAGGCGAACGCGGAAGTGCGCACCGCCGCTCTTCGATTCGAGGATCTCGATGCTGCCGCCATGGGCGTTGACGAACTCCGTGACCACCGATAGGCCGATGCCGGTGCCCTTGACGTGCCCACCCTGCGGAGTTTTACCCTGGTAGAAGGCTTCGAAGATGCGCTTGCGCTCCTCGGTGGGAATGCCCGGACCGCTGTCCATGACATCCAATATCAGTTGCTCGCGCTCAGCCCGGGCATGCAGAGAAATTGTCCCGCCGCGCGGCGTGAACTTGACGGCATTGGAGAGCAGATTGTCGAGAATCAGGCGCACCTTGCTGCGATCCGCCAGGGGCGTGAGATCCTCCACCTGCACGTCGAGCCGTACGCGTTGCGCCACCAGCGTGAGTTGCTGATTCTCCAGCACGCTTTTGATCAAAGGGCGCAGCTTGAATTCGGAAATCTCCAAGCCGACGCTCTTGGCCTGCCAGGCGCTGAAAGACAAAAGATTTTCGATCAGTCGCTGCAGCTTCATGCCGTTCTCACGCAAGATGGCCGTGACTTCGCGCTGGCCGCTTTGGAGCTCGCCCACCGCGCCGTCCATCAACAGTTCGGTTCCCTCGCGGATATTGGCCAATGGCGTTTTCAATTCATGCGACATATGCCGCAGAAATCGGTTCTTTTCCTGCGCTAAATCGAGCAACCGGCCGCGCAGCCACTCCAATTGCGCCGCCAAGCGCTCGAGATCCGCCGGTCCGCGAATGGCAATGGGTCGCGAGAAGGTGCCTCGACCGAGCTCGCTGATGGCGCGATCGATTGCTCGAATCGGTCGGCCGAACAGATAGGTGAAGACGCCGACCACGGCCAGCGTCATCGGCACCAGCAGCAGCGTTTGCCAGACCAGATTCTGCTGCGCACGTTGTGTCGCGAGTTCCAGGCTCGCCGTTTCCTTGTCGATCTGCAGGTTGATCCTCTCGGAGACGCGGGATGCGGCCTCCAACAACTGCGGAAAAGCGACGATCAGCTCCGCCATGCGGCCGGAGTTCGGCGCCGCGTGCCGCAGATCTTGCAGCAATTGATCCGCCTTGGATTGCACCGCGCGCACCCCCTCTTGCGAGGCCTCATCCAGCGGCAGGGTCAGGATCTCGCGAGTGGCGGTGATCAAGCGGGAATGGTGCTGTGCGTAGGCATCCAACAGGTCCGCGCTGCCGGTGACCTGATACAGGCGCGCTTGACGATCCAGCGCCTCGATCTCTTCAAACATGCGCTGATTGTTGCGGGTTCCTTGCATGCCGTGAACCACGAGTTGCTGGCTGCGAACCGACAAGCGATTCATCTGCACGGCGGCGTTCACGATTGCAAACAGCAACGGCGCGGCCACGATCGTGAATCCGATCAGCATCAGTCCGCTCAGTGACTTCGGTCGGGGCAATCGCATGGGGCGCATTCTAGCAGCGTGTAGGAGTCAAAAAGGAGTGACAGGGTCGTAACTGTACAATCGGCGCCATGAGTCGCGACGCGCCGTATTCGAAGCTATCTCCCGAGACCGTACTGGATGCGATCGAGGCCGTGGGATATCACTGCGATGGCAGGGTGCTGGCGCTCAACAGCTACGAAAACCGGGTGTATCAGATAGGCATCGAGGACGGCGAACCGGTGGTCGCCAAGTTCTATCGCCCGGGGCGCTGGAGCGATGCGGCGATCTGCGAGGAGCACGCCTTCGCCGGCGAGCTCGCGGCCCAGGAAATCCCCGTGGTCGCGCCACTGTTGCAGGCGCATGAATCGATGCATACGCATCAGGGCTTTCGCTACGCCGTGTTTCCCCGGCGCGGCGGACGCTGGCCGGAACTGGGCAACCGCGATGAGCGCGAATGGGTGGGCCGGTTTCTCGGCCGCATTCACGCCGTGGGTCGGGCGTCCCGGTTCAAAGAGCGCGCATCCTTGAGCATCGAGGACCTGGGCCGCAATGCCCGTGACTTCGTCTTGGACGGCGATTGGATGCCCGACTATTTGGCGACGAAGTACGCCGAAGTGACCGACGAGTTGTTGGAGGCGGTGGAGGCGCGCGCGTTCAATTGGGGCGGCGCTGCGCTCGGGCGCATCTTGGGCGACTGCCACCGCGGCAATATTCTGTGGACCGATTTAGGGCCTCATTTCGTCGATCTCGACGATTGTCTGACCGGACCTGCCGTTCAAGATCTGTGGATGCTGTTGGCGGGCGGGCGTGAGGAAATGCGCACCGAGCTACAGGATCTGCTCAAGGGCTACGAGCAGTTCCTGCCCTTTGACCGGCGCGAGATCGCGCTGATCGAGCCGCTGCGCGCCTTACGAATGATTCACTATTCCGCGTGGCTGGCGCGACGCTGGCATGATCCGGCCTTTCCCATGGCTTTCCCCTGGTTTGCGGAGCCGCGCTATTGGGAGCAGCACCACCGCTCGCTGCAAGACCAACTGACAGCGGTGCTCGAGGAGCCGCTGGAGTTGTGACGGGGGCCGGTTGTGAACGGTGGCATATTTGGTAATGATACGAGCATGGCTGGCGAGAAGATGATGACGGGCGCTAAGGTTCTGCTGCTCTGCGTGGTGGTCGCGGTGGCTGCCTGCAACCGGGATTCAGGTTCTGCCCCAGTGGCCCATGCGGTGTCGCAAGCCAAACCGAAGCCGGCGGCCCCCAAAGCCGATGCCACGGCGGCGGAACAAACGGCAGGCATGGTGCAGGCCGCCACTCAGGGCAAATCTCAGGTCCCGGTCGAATTGAAATTCGACATCGCGCAGCGGCCGAAGGTGGGACAGCCGCTCGACATCAATCTGGCGCTCATCGCGCAAATCTCAGCCAGTTCCGCCTCGCTGCAGGTGACCGGCGCGGATGATGTGTCGGTCGCGGCGGGCGCGAATCAATTCGATATTCCGTCCGAGGAGGCCGGCCAAGTCTATCGACAGACCGTGAATGTCACGCCCAACGCCGAAGGCGTGCTGCTGCTCGGTGTGACGGTTTCGTTAAAACACGATGAAATCGTCGATCAGCGGGTTTTTTCGATCCCCATCATTGCCGAACGCTGAAACTACGGCGCTCGGGAGCCGAACGTCCTATAATGGTGAGTTTCCCTAAAGGGCCTCACAGTGACTCAGAAGCTTCGCAACATCGCCATTATCGCGCACGTCGATCATGGCAAAACCACACTCGTCGATCAACTGTTGCGGCAGTCCGGCACGCTCGATGCGCGCAAGGATTTGCAAGAACGCGTCATGGATTCGAACGATCTTGAGCGCGAGCGCGGAATCACGATTCTTGCGAAGAATACCGCGATCACCTGGGGCGACTATCGCATCAACATCGTCGATACGCCGGGGCACGCCGATTTCGGCGGCGAGGTGGAGCGTGTGCTCGCCATGGTCGATTGTGTGCTGCTGCTCGTGGATGCGGTGGACGGTCCCATGCCGCAAACGCGCTTTGTTACGCAGAAGGCCTTCAAACATGGGCTGCGGCCCATCGTGGTCATCAACAAGATCGACCGCGACGAGGCACGGCCGGGCTGGGTGCTGGATCAAACCTTCGATTTATTCGACCGCTTGGGCGCGACCGATGAGCAGCTGGATTTTCCCGTCATCTATGCATCCGCGTTGCGCGGATTTTCCGGTCTCGACTCGACGGTGCGCGACGGCGATATGCAGCCCTTGTTCAAAACCATCGTCGAGCATTGCCCGCCGCCGGATGTCGATGTCGACGGTCCCCTGCAGCTGCAAGTGACGCTGCTCGATTACTCCAGCTATGTCGGGGCGATCGGCATCGGCCGCATCAAGCGCGGCACCATCAAGCGCGGACAGACCCTCACCGTGGTGTCGCGCGAGGGCAAGCAGCGCTCCGAGAAAATTACGCAGATTTTGGGATTCCATGGCCTCACGCGGGTTGAAGTGGAGTCCGCAGGGGCCGGCGACATCGTGGCTTTTGCGGGAATCGCGGAACCCAAGGTCTCCGACACCTTGTGCGATCCGGCGACCGTCGAACCGTTGCCCAGTCTCACCGTGGATGAACCCACGATCAGCATGACCTTTGAGGTCAATACCTCGCCCTTCTTGGGCCGCGAAGGCAAGTTCGTCACCAGCCGCCAGATTCGCGAGCGTCTCGAGCGTGAAGCCATCCACAACGTCGCCCTGCGTGTCGAGCCGACGGCGGATCCCGACAAGTTTGTGGTCTTCGGCCGCGGCGAGCTGCATCTGGGCGTGTTGTTGGAGAACATGCGCCGCGAAGGCTTTGAAATGGCGGTCTCGCGGCCGCGCGTGGTGGTCAAGCAAGTCGACGGCGCGCCGCATGAACCCTATGAGCAGGTCACAGTGGATGCGGATTCGAACGCCCAAGGCGACATCATGTCGGCGCTCGGCAGCCGCGGTGCGGAGCTGAAGGACATGCAGGCCGATGGCCGCGGCCGTATTCGCCTGGACTACATGGTGCCCTCGCGCGGCTTGATCGGCTTTCAGACCGAATTTCGCACCATGACCCGCGGTACCGGATTGCTGCATCATGTGTTCGATCACTACGGTCCGGTGGTGCAGCGCGAACTCGGCCAACGTCCAAACGGCGTGCTCATCGCCAACGGTCAGGGTACCGCCTTGGCCTACTCGTTGTTCACGTTGCAGGAACGCGGCCGGCTGTGTATCGGTCCGGGCGAAGAGGTCTACGAGGGCATGATCATCGGCCTCAATAATCGCGAGGACGATCTGGTGGTCAATCCTCTGAAGGGCAAAAAGTTGACCAATATGCGCGCGGCGGGAAAAGACGAAAATGTCGTTCTCACCCCGCCGATACGCTTCACCTTGGAGCAGGCCATGGAGTTCATCGATGACGATGAGCTTATTGAGGTTACCCCGAACTCGGTGCGCCTGCGTAAACGCAATTTGAAGGCAACCGATCGCAAGCGCTCGGAGCGTGAAACGGCCGATCAGGGAATTTGACGAAATATTGACCGAACCGAGACGCGCGTCACGCCGTCCCTCCGGGATCTCCCTAACATCCATTGCATCCAGGTGCCGGGGTAACACTGGCTCAAGTGCGGGAGATCTTTGGTCTTGTCACGCGATACCGCCGCTGCCATTCGCAGCGAGCCAGCGCCGTCTGCAGACAGCCTCAACCCTCTGCTGGAGAAGCAGATTGCGGAGACGCGAGGTCGCGGCGGCGCGGCTGATGTAGATCAGCTCCTGAAGACCATCAGTGCGCATTACGATCGGCTCGATGCCGAACGGCGCGGCGTGGT
>DATNKC010000128.1:0-12086 GCA_035603615.1 Steroidobacteraceae bacterium
CTTGGTTTGCAGCAGCGTCGTCATCCAATCGCCGGTGACATCCATGCCGTCGCCGCGCAGCTCCGCCACTTCGTATTGACCGGTTTGATCCCAGGTCAGGAGCACATCCAGCAGATCGCTGTCGATCATGATGTATTCGATATCCATCCCGGCACGGGCGGTAAATTTTCGCGGCAGGCCGGGCGCCAGCGCCGCGCGCGCTTCGGCAGTGCCGGACTTGATCACGCCCATGACGCGATCGTCGGCTCTCAGCTCGACCTGCCCATTTACCAGGTAGTAGGTGCGTTTATCGGTGTCGCCTTCCTTGAACAGCAAGCGGCCGGCCCCCAATTCGCGAACCACCGTTTTGCGGGCGAGCGCGTGCAGGTTTTCTGCCTTCAGGCCGTCAAGCGGCGAGAAGGTCTTCAATACACCAAGGTCGACTGGTCGATCGTCCATCGAGAAATTCTTTTGCCTTTAAGGCTCAACCCTATGATTTTGCCTGCGAATGCTACCATACGCGGCGTTGGAGCAGGCCAGCAGTGGTTCACATCGGAAGAGCGTCAATTCACGGCGAACGGGTATCAGGCGGAAATTAGACCCCAGCCGGCATCCGGGCGGAAGCGCTCGCCGTAACGATCGGCAAGCTCGTTCAGACGATTTACAACGTCGGTGACGCCGCGCTCCTGGGCGTAATGCAGCGGGCCGCCGCGAAAAGGTGCGAATCCGGTTGCAAATACCGCGCCCGCATCCAGCAAATCGCCGTCCTGCACCGTCGCTTCGCGAATGACGGCAACCGATTCATTGAGCAGCGGCAAAATCAGCCGATCTTCCAAGTCTGCCGGCGCGACGGTGTTTTCGGCTGCATTCTTTTGCGCCTTACCGTCGTGCCAGCGGTAAAAGCCTTCGCCGCTCTTTCGGCCGAGTTTTTTCTGCTCCACCAGCTTGATCAAGATCTGCGGAATTTCGCGGTGAAAAGCTTCACTTAAGACTCGGCCGACGTTGAGCGAAACGTCCAAGCCGACCACGTCGGTCAATTCGATGGGACCCATCGGCATGCCGAAGCGCACCGCGGCACGGTCGATGACTTCCGCCGGTATGCCGGCCTCGAGTGCGAATAAAGCCTCGTTGATGTATGGCGTGAGAATGCGATTCACCACGAATCCGGGCGCGCTCTTGCAGGGCAGGGGCAGCTTATCGAGTTTGCGGGTGAACTTGAGGGCGTCGGTCACCACTTGTGCTCGGGTGCTTGCCCCTTGCACCACTTCCACGAGTTGCAGCTGCGCGACGGGATTGAAGAAGTGAATACCCACCAACCGGCTGGGATCGCTGAGATTCCGGCTCAAGGTCTCGATTTTGATGCTCGAGGTGTTGGTTGCCAGAATTGCAGAGGCTTTGAGTCGGGGCTCGAGCTCCGCATACAGCGCGCACTTTGCTGCAACGTTTTCGAATATGGCTTCGATGACGACATCGGCGTCGGCAACGCCTGCGCCTGCTACGTCCATTTTGAGGCGCGACGCCGCCGCGGCAGCGGCCACCGGATCCTTCAGGCGCTTTTCAAAAAACGACTTGGCGCGTGCCAGGGCAGGTGCAACCAATTCTTCGCTTCGATCTTGCAAAGTAACCGTCATGCCGCGAAAGGCCGACCAGGCCGCGATATCGCCGCCCATGACCCCGGCGCCAATGACATGGACATGCTTGAAAACGGCGCTCGAATCGCCTCCCAAACCCTTGAGCCGATCTTGCAGCAGAAAAACGCGCACCAAGTTCCGCGATGAGGGCGAACACATCAATTCGCTGATCGAGCGTGCCTCAGCCTCGTAAGCGGCGGCACCCGTTGCACCATAGCGCTGCCAGAGATCGACTATGGCGTAGGGAGCGGGATAGTGCTCGCGCCGAACGCTGCGCCTCAAGGTCGCGATGGTCTGCTTGGCAACAAAGGGCCGCGCCAACTTGAAGTTCATGAGCCGGTCAAGCAGCGGGGGTTGTTTCTTCGGCGGGCGCCGCAGCAGCAGCGCCTTGGCGCGCGCCGCGAGTTCTGCGGGAGCCACCAGTTCATCCAGCAGGCCAATGTTGAGCGCGCGCGCACCGCGAAATGGCCGGCCTTTGAGCATGAGTTCCAGAGACGCCCGCACTCCGATCAACTGGACGCTTCGGACCGTGCCGCCAAATCCAGGGTGAATGCCGAGCAGCACTTCCGGCAGCCCCAACGATAAGGCAGCGTCGTCGGCGCCGACTCGATATGTGCACGCCAAAGCCAATTCCAATCCGCCCCCTAAGGCAAAGCCGCGGATCGCGGCTACGGTCGGGCAGGGAAGATCCTCGAGCTGTTGCATGACCGCCTGGCCGGCGCGAACCAGGGCATAGCCTTCCGCCGGCGAGCGGATTTGCACGAATTCCTTGATATCGGCGCCGGCGATGAATCCGCTGGCTTTGCCCGATTGCACGATCACACCAATCGGCCGCAACGCAGTGATCTCTGTGAGCTTCGCCGCGAGTTCACGCACCATGTCGCCCGACAGCACATTGGCGGAGCTCCCCGCCAGATCGGCGCTGAGCCAGGCAACCCGGTCGGCGTCGACTTGCAAAGTCCAGTTGCTCACGCGGCTTGCCGGTCAGGGCCCAGAATCGTGAAGTCGCATACCAGCGGCAGATGATCCGAGAACTGCACAGCCGGTATTTCGAAGCGATTCACCCGGATCTGCGCGCTATGCAAAATGAAATCCAATTCCTTGCGGGGACTGCGGCTTGGGTAGGAAAACAGCCCCTCGGTATTGGCGCTGCGCAGGCCCGCCGCCTGCGTGAACAGATAGATTTCGTGATCGCCCCAATAGGTATTGAAGTCTCCGGCCACGATCACCGGCTTGGCGGTTTTGCGCACCAGATCATAGAGGTAGCGCAGTTGATATTGGCGGTGCCGGAACTTCAACGACAGATGCACCAGGAATATGGCGATGTCATCGAGTTCCAACTCGATAATGAGGCGTTTGATGCCGGTATCGAAATAGTGGAATCGCTCGCCGCGAACCCGCGGTGCGGCCAGAAATGCGTTGGCTTGCTTGCGGACGATGGGCACCAGGTGATTGACCGATTCGACACCATACTTGCACTCGTAGGTCGAATAGTGACCGAGGGAGCGCGCAATGAAATCCGCCTGATTGACCATTCCGGTGCGAATGGAGCCGGTATCCACCTCGATGAGGCCGACCACATCGGGGTCCTGCTCCTTGATGAAGTCGGTGATGCGCGACAGCACGTGCCGGCTGGAGCGAAGATAGCCGGCGCCAGGCACGGGGAGGTGGAAGGCGGGGCCGGTCCCGGTGGCATAACGTATATTGTAAATTAACAGTCGCACCAGGCATTGTATCTGGCGGGCGATGCTTCGCGCATACCCTTCGGGCTTTCCCTTCGGGTTTTCCCCTCGTCAAGTTACACTATCCACATGTCGGCCAATCCCATCCGCCTGTTCGTCACCCACGCATGGCTGGAGAATGACGACTACACGCGAGTCTTCGAATACCTCGAAGCATCGGGCACTTTTTACTATCACAACAGCAGCCAGCCCCAAGCCAAGCAGCCGATCGACAAGGAATCGCAGCGCGAGGATCTACGCCGGCAAATCGCTCCGTGCGAAGTAGTCGTTGTCCTACCCGCGGTATATCGCCTCGCCCCAGAGCTGGTGCTATTTCAGATGAACTTCGCCAAAGCGGCCGACAAGCCGATCGTCGCGATGGAAAATTTCGGTTCGAAAGAGCCGCTGGCAAAGGCCATCAAGGATCTCGCCGATGAAGTGAGCGCCTGGAACGAACGCAATTTAATCGACGCGCTGCGCCGCCAGGCGCGCCATCAAGAAACGACGCGGTGGGATACGATCGATTTTAAGCTCGATTGACGGACGCCAATGGTCTGGGGGCATGGAAAATTTCGAGCCACGGAAGACACAGTGCCTCGAAACTTCCCATGCCCCCAGACCTTTCGCGCCCGACGCTCGAGCTCACGGTGTTGGGGAGACGAGTTGCGAATGGCTGCCATCGACCAGGTGACCGGCATGTGATGTTGACCGGTGCGAGCCCTTGTCAAGGAGGGTGGGAAGACTCAAGGTCCTTATTCCCTCGGACCTTGAGTCTTCCTACCCTCCCTGACAAACGGTACACGAACCGGTCAAAATCACCACGCCCTTAGTTGCTGGCGATGAGCGCCGGTGCGGTGAATTCGTCGGCCGGGCGATCAACGGCATGCAATTGCACCACGGTGCCGGAGCGCGTTGCGGTGTGCTGTGTTTTGCACATGAGACCAAAAATTTCGACGATCTGCGCGGCGCACTCGTCGGCTTCCTGATTGGACATTTTTCGTACCGAAGCGGCCACGGCGTCCTCGCCTCGCAATGGCGCAACTCCACAGAGACTGCGCAAGACGTGGGCGTACGAGTCACGGGCTTCGGTCGGGACCTCGTCGGTCGGCAGTGAGGCAAGGTATCGTCGGTATGCGCAGATCAGACGCTGCTTGATCGGTGTCGATCGCACCAATTCCAGGGTGGCGAAGTGGAAACATTCCCAAGCAGTGATCATAAAGCCCTACGGTGAACAAACACGCAAACCTAAAGTGGTTTCGAGGCTGCTGCCTCGCGGGGAATCTTGTTAAATCAAGACTCTGCGACTGGAATATACAAGACAATCACGGAAACGCAACGCAGATTTTCTCAAAGATTTGAATTGCGTTCACATGCCGATTGAGCGGCGATTCGTGGGCGTTTTCTAGAAACGCAATGACATATCAAGTCTATCTTATTGAATTAAATTGCTTTTACGCTGAGGCGCTCGAGAGATCGGCTGATTCTTCCGGGGTGTGGGCCGAATGATCGGCGCCGATGAGCATGTAGACGCCTGGCACCACGAACAGGGTGAACAGCGTGCCGATGGCAAGACCCGTCGAGATGACCAAGCCGATTGCGAAACGGGACGCGGCGCCGGCGCCGCTCGCGAACACCAGCGGCAGCACGCCTAAAACCATTGCCGCCGTGGTCATCAGAATGGGGCGAAGCCTGACGCTTGCCGCCGCCACGATGGCCGCGGCTTTGGTTTTACCGCCGTGCTGCTCTTCATTCGCGACTTCCACGATCAGGATGCCATGCTTGCTGATCAGGCCGATGAGAGTCACCAGGCCTACTTGGGTGTAGATGTTCAACGTGGCGCCGTGAATACCCAGTGCGATGAAGATCATCGCGCCCGCGATCGACAGCGGGACGGAGATCAGAATCACCAGAGGATCGCGGAAGCTCTCGAATAGCGCGGCGAGCGCCAGGAAAACGATGATGATGGCAAAGCCAAAGGTGGCCATCACACCGCCGGATTCGGCCAGGTACTGGCGCAGCTGGCCGCCGTAGTCGACTGAGTAGCCTTGCGGCAAGGTGCGCGCTGCCAAGTCCCGCAAATAGTTCAGTGCTTCCGCCTGCGATACGCCTGGCGCCGGCACGCCCGCCAGGGTGGCCGCGTTGAGCTGCTGAAAGTGATTCAACGTTTCGGGCACCGTTTCCCGCCGGATGGTTGCAATCGTCGACAGCGGCACGGGAATGCTGTTGATCGTGGCGATGGGATAGTCGAGCAGCTGATCGGGGTTCAGGCGCGAGATTCGCTCGACTTGCGGAATGACTTTGTAGGATCGAGTCTGCATGCTGAAGTAGTTGACGTAACCGCCGCCCAACAGACTGCCGAGCGAAGCGCCGACTTGGCTCAAGGTCAAGCCCAGCTGTGCCGTCTTGTCGCGGTCGATCTCGATCACCGATTGCGGCGCGTCGATCTTCAAGTCGGTGTCGATAAACATGAACATGCCGCTTTTTACGACGGTATCGAGAAAGGCGCGCGACACCTCATCGAGCCGCGCCGCGGGCTCGGTGGTCTTGATGGCGAACTGAATGGGCAATCCGAAAGCGCCGGGGAGGGAGGACTGCTGAAAGACCGCAAATTTCTGAGCCGGCAATTTGTTGAGCTTTTGCTGCAACATATTTTGGATTTCATTCGAGCCGAACTTGCGCTGGTCGCGCGGCACCAGCGGCACTCCGATGAAGGACTGGCCGGGCGCATCGATTTGGAATACCGACAGTACGCCGTCCATCGACCTGACCACGTTGTAAACTTGGTCGCCGTACAGGATTTTACGCTGCAGGGTCGCATCGGGGGCGTAGGTAGGCTGCGCCAGTACGAATCCCTGATCCTCTTGCGGCGCGAGTTCGCTGCGCGCACTGCGATACAAAAGAAAGATGCTCACCATGATGACGACGACGAACAGCGCGGTAACCGGCGTATAGCGCAGGCTGCGTTCGAGGCGCCGCTGGTAGCCGGTGCGGATCCGCTCGAACCGCGTGTCGATGAACTTGATGATGCGTGATTCCCAGTTTTCTCGATCCGCCCGCTGCGCGTGCAGCAAACGCGAGCACATCATCGGTGAGAGGGTCAAAGCGATAATCGCGGAAACCGTCACGGCGCCCGCCAGGGTAAAGGCGAATTCCGTAAACAGCGCACCGGTCAGGCCTCCTTGAAACCCGATCGGAATGTAGACCGCCAACAGCACCACGGTCATGGCAACAATGGGGCTGGCCAGCTCACGGGCGGCCTGCATCGCGGCGGCGACCGGCGGCGTTCCATCCTCCAAGTGCCGATTCACATTCTCGACCACGATGATGGCATCGTCGACAACCAGTCCAATGGCCAGGACCAGCGCCAGCAGCGTGAGCAAGTTGATGGAGAATCCCAGCGCCAGCATGATGGCGAGCGTGCCCACCAAAGAGAGCGGAATGGCGACCACGGGAATGAGCACCGAGCGCGGCGATCCCAAGAAGGCGAAAATGACGCACATCACGATGATCAGGGCCTCGATCAGCGTCACCGCCACCTCGTGAATGGAGGCATTCACGAAATTGGTCGAATCGTAGGCGACGTGGACTTCCAAGCCCTGCGGTAATTGCGAACTGATCTCGGGGAGTATCGCTCTGACGCCTTGGATGACGGTCAGAAGATTCGCGGTGGGGGCGATTTGGATGCCGATGAACACCCCGTTCTTGCCGTCAAAACGCACCTTGGCCTCGTAGCTGTCGGCGCCCAATGTCACTTCGGCCACATCGCTCAGACGGATGTTGCTGCCGTTGATTTGCTTGACAATCAGGTTCCGAAATTCATCCAAGGAGTGGAGATTGCTGTTCGAGGTCAGCGTCACCTGCACCATTTCGCCCTTGGTGTTGCCAACCGCGGAAATGTAGTCGTTGTTCCCCATTGCCGCAAAGACGTCGGTCGCCGTCAAACCGTAGGAGGCCATCTTCTTTGGGTCCAACCAGGCGCGCAGCGAAAAGGTCTGGCTGCCGATCAATTCGGCCGTTTGTACGCCCGCGACGGCTTGCAATTGCGGGACGACGACGCGGGTCAGATAGTCTGTGATCTCATTCGAAGCAAGGGTCTCGCTGCGAAAAGCAAGGTACATGGCATCGGTGGTCTGTCCGACCTTGACGGTGATGGTCGGCTGCAGCGCGCCGATCGGCAACTGATTCAAAATCGAGTTGACCTTGATATTGATCTCGCCCGCCGCTTTGGAGGTGTCGTAGTTCTGGCGAAGGTTGACCGTGATCGTGCTGACGCCGCTTTGACTGACGGATGTCATGTAGTCGATGCCGTTCGCTTGCGCGACCGCCGTCTCGATCGGCGTGGTGATAAAACCGGCGATGGATTCGGGGTCCGCGCCCGGATACGCGGTTGATATGGTAACGACGCCGTTTTCGGTCTTCGGGTAGGCGAGTACTTGCAGGGCGGTAAAGGATCTCAAGCCCAGCACCAGAATGGCCAGACTCACGACGGACGCCAACACCGGACGTCGAATGAATAGGTCGGTAAATTTCACGGGACGCCTGCGGTTCTATTCGTTCGGCGGATTGGGGTTGGGACTGTTGGTGGGCACCAGGTCGTTGTTGATGGCAACCACGGTGCCGTTGCGCAGCTTCATTTGCCCCGCGCTCACCACGATCTCGCCCGCCTTGATGCCGCTCAGGACCGCAACCTGATCG
Organism: Steroidobacteraceae bacterium; assembly: GCA_035603615.1. Taxonomy (GTDB): domain Bacteria; phylum Pseudomonadota; class Gammaproteobacteria; order Steroidobacterales; family Steroidobacteraceae; genus Bog-1198. The sequence goes on from DATNKC010000128.1 coordinate 8,027, forward strand.
CCGCGCGTGGCGCCCAATTTCACGAAGCGTTGCTGAACCGTCAAACGCGGATTGCCCTTGTCATCGACGCCGTTTTTCTCCACCACAAATACGGTGTCGCCGAAGGGGTTATAGGTCACCACCGTCTGCGGCAGCGTAATCTGGTTGTTCTTCCCACCATACTGAATGCGCACATTGGCGAACATGCCGGGCACCAGGCGTTTGTCCGGATTGTGCAAGTTGGCGCGAACTTGGACATTGCGGCTGCTCGAGTCGACCTTGGAGTTGATCGCCTCGATTGCCCCGCTAAAAGTTTGCTGCGCGTAGGTATCAACGGTCGCAGACACCGGTTGTCCGATCTTCATTTGCGCAAGGGCCTGCTGCGGAACGTAGAAGTCGACCAGGATGGGATCGAGCGCCTGTAAGGTCACGACGGTGGTGCCCGAGGTGAGATACTGGCCGATGTCGACCTGTCGGATGCCCAGCCGACCCGCAAAGGGCGCTTTGACGATTTTTTCATCGATCAGCGCTTGCTGCGCGGCGACTTGCGCGCGCGCCGACTTCAATGTCGAAACGTCAGTATCGATATTGGCCTGGCTGATTGCCTGCGCCGCAAATTGCTCCAGATCGCGCTTGTAGGTTTGATCCGCGAGCTCGGCGGCCGCTTGCAGTTGCTGCAATTTGGCGTAGTCATCGTTCGGCTTGAGCCGCAGCAGTATCTTGCCCAGGGGAACTTCATTGCCGGAATCGAAAGCGATTTCATCGACCACACCGGAGGCCTGCGCCGAGAGGTCCGCGCCGCGGACCGCGCGCAGGGTTCCAGTCGATTGAATGAAAGGCTGCCACTCCGAGGTGGCGGCCTCGATGGTGGAGACAGCTTGCGGGGCCGCCGCCGCCGCGGCCATGCCTTTTTTGAACATGCCGCCGAAAAAACGCTGCACGCCGAAAATTGCGCCAAGCAACAATACGGCGGCGATCAGCATGATCACGATGGGCTTGATCATCGCCCTGGGTGGGGCGGTATCCATTGAACTCACTGGGGCTCCTTGCGCGAATCGATTGTGTTGGCGGCGACGTCGTTGCGATTCCACCAACCGCCGCCGAGCGCTTGAAATAGGGCGGCGGTGTCGGCGTAACGTTGCGCCTTGGCTTTGACGAGTGCGACGGCGGCTGTTTGGTAAGTTTGTTCCGCACTCAATACTTGCAGGTAACTGGCGGCGCCGCTTTTGTACTGCACCTGGACCAAATGCAGGCTTTGCGCCGCGGTCCCCTCCGCCAGCACCTGCGCTTCGAGCACTTCGGCGTCGCCTTTCAACGCGTACAAGGTGTCGGATACATTTTGAAAAGCCGTGATGACCGTGGCGCGGTAGTTGGCGGCCGCTTGCTGTGCCGCTGCCACGGCGGCGCGGCGTTGATGCAGCAACTGCCCACCCTTGAACAGCGGTTGGGTCGCGGAGGCCGCCAGGTTCCAGATCACCGACGCGGGTGAGAACACATTGGAAAAACTCGTCGCTTCTCCGCCATATTGGCCCGACAAGGTGATCTGCGGCAGCATGTTCGCCGTCGCCACGCCGATTTGCGCCGTCGCCTCATGCAGCAGCTCGGAATATTCGCGAACGTCGGGTCTTTGTTCGACGAACTTCGACGGCACGCTCAACGGCAGTTCGACGGGCAAGGTCAGCGTGTCGAGCGTGAATTCCGGGCCTGCGTAGTCCGCCGGCAGCGTGCCGGAGTAAGCAGCCAGCAGATTTCTCTGCTGCGCGAGCTGCGTGCGCAGGGCGGGCAGGGTGGCGAGGGTGCTCTGTAGAACAGCTTGCTGCTGCAGAATATCCGCGCGCGACGCACCACCCGCGTTGAAGCGTCGCTGCGTGATATCGAGCTGGCGGCGCTGCGAGTCCGCGATGTCTTGGGTGGCGGCAAGTTGCGCCCGTAACGACGCCTCAGTGATTGCGGCGGTGACCAAATTGGCCGTCAGGCTCAAGTACGCGGCCTCGAGAGCATAGCGTTCGTACTCGGCTTGCGCGCCAAGCGCTTCGACCTGGCGCCGGATGCCGCCGAATGCATCCAAGGTGTAGGAGATATTGAGGGTCGCATTGTTGAGCGTGTAGATGACTGACGGCACCTGCGGAAAACCCAGTGCTGCACCCGGAACCTTTTGCCGCTGCACTCCCACCGCTCCCGATGCGCTGGGATAATAGCTGCCGCGTTCCGCCGCAACGGTTTCATTGGCCTGGCGCAGTGCCGCCGTCGCGGCCTCGAGCGTTGGGCTGTTGCTGAGCGCGCGCTCGATCAAGGTATTGAGCGGCGGGGATTGGAACAGCGTCCACCATTGGCCCGGGATATCCAGCCCTTCAACGAAGTGCTGCGCCGGGCCGGGCGCGGCGCTTGCCTCGAGCTGCGCGGGAATCTCGCCGGGCGGCGTGAACCCGCCGGTTCTTGGGGCCTCGGGCTTCTTGAAATTTGGGCCGACCGCACAAGCGGCGAGAAAACAGGCCAGGGCCGCGCTACATCCGATGTAAGTCTGGCGAATCATTTACGTGGAGTCGCGCCGAGCAAAAAAATATCGATCACATGCTCAACGTGTACTTTGCAATCGAGCCGGGCCACCGCGGCCTCGCCGCCGAACAGTAGACTTTCGTGTAGTTCGGCGCAAATCATCTGCAGAAACAGTGTTGCCGCCCGATCCGGATCGTCGAGCGCCAGCGCCCCGCGGGTGACTTGCGCCCGAAGATAGCTGGCAACCACACTGTCGACGCAGCGTTTATTGTTCTCGCGCATCTTTGCCGCGAGTTCCGGAAATCGATGGGCTTCGGTCGCGACGATGCGAAACAGCGCCGCGGCATCCGGGTCGCGCGCACGGCCCGTGATGGTGTCCGCGATGACCCCGAGGGCCGCCCGGGGTTCCAGCCGCTTCAAATCTGCGGTTGCCAGAACCGTCGACATCCCATCGACCAGCCGGCTGATCACGGCTCCCAGTAGATCGGCCTTGTTCTTGTAGCGCTCGTAGATGGTCCGGGTCGACACCCCGGCCTCGGCCGCCACCTTATCGATGCTCGCGAGGCCATATCCCTCGCGCAGGAATACACGCGTCGCAGCATTGATGAGCGCAGTCGTCCGTGCGGCTTCGGTCCCGCGGCGGGGTCTTCCCCGCTTAGGCGACACGGTCTGTTGCGATTGAGCATCAATCATCATGAGAAAATGACACGTGTCGTTTTTAATTGCAAGTCGATATTTGCGGATTATATATTCACTTGGTAAAATATATCGTATTAAATTGTTAGATTACAAATGAATAGTAGCCCGTCGCAGTTCGAATTGATGGAGGCCAATCTCCAGAACCTGACACATCGCATGCAGGACCTACCGGTCACCGGCATCTTGCTGTGCCGGCTGTTGCTGCATATCGGTCGGGAAATGGCGGCGAGATTTGAACAGCAGATCAAGCCGTTCGGCCTGGCCGAGGCGGAGTTTCGGGTGCTGACGACGCTATTCTCGCAGCCCGACGGCGTTGCGCATCCGAGCGACTTGTGCGCGCGGGCCTCGCAGAGTCCCGCCAATATGTCGCGCATCAGCGATGCACTGGTGGCGCGCGGTTTCATCACGCGCGTGTCGAGCGTTCATGATCGTCGGCGCATGGTGTTGCGCATCACCGAGGAGGGGGAGCAATTCGTGCGGCAACTGCTGCCAAAGCTGCACGTGCCGCTGCGCAGGATGCTGAAGAATTTTCCGGAGGGAGAGCAACGCCAGTTGGTGGCACAACTGAAGAAGCTCGGCGCCGAATTGGATCAACTCAGCACGCCGAACGCGGCAGAGGCGGTGCTGTGAGGGCGCATCGGGGAGTGGTCGCCCTGCTCTGCGCTTTGCTCGCGGCCTGCGCCGGATTGCCGCCGAAGCACAAGCCGGTTCAATTGTCCCAAGCTGCGCCGCTCGATGGGCTCGAAACACCGGGCGGCGGCGATTGGCCCGCGAAGGAGTGGTGGAAGCGCTACCAGGATCCCACGTTGGACCAATTGATCGATCTCGGCGGCGCCAACTCGCCCAGCTTGGCGAGTGCGCACGCGCGCTATGATTCCGCGCGCCA
>DATNKC010000129.1:0-2841 GCA_035603615.1 Steroidobacteraceae bacterium
CCGAATCCCGCTAATGCGCGGATTCACAGTAAGAAGCAGATCCGGCAGATCGCGAACAGCATCGAGGCCTTCGGCTTCAATGTTCCGGTGCTGGTCGATGCCGAGCTCAACGTCATCTGCGGGCACGGTCGACTACTCGCATGTCGCGAACTCGGTTGGACCGAGGTGCCGACGCTGTGCCTCGATCACCTGACCCCCGCACAGGCCCGGGCCTTTATGATCGCGGACAACCGGTTGAACGGAACGGCTTCGCCGTGGGGGGCGGCGGCATCGCCTGAGGGTCGCTGGTGAAGCTATCGTCTGCGTCGCGACGGGATGGTCCCGTCTTCGATGACGAAGGAGCAGACGATGTCACCGTTACGTGCTCGCATGATCGAGGACATGAAGCTGGCCGGCTTGGCAGCCACGACCCAGGAGATTTACCTCCAGGCGGTCAGGTCTCTGGCGAAGCATTACAATCGGTCGCCGGAGCTGCTGGCCGAGGAAGAGGTCCGGCGATATCTGCTGGATGTTCGTGAGCGGAACGCGCGCGGCAGCTTCAAGACCAGCCATTACGGCATCCAGTTCTTCTACCGGAACACGCTGGGCCAGGACTGGGCGCTGTTTAAAAAAAGATCCGGCTTCCCAAGCAGAGGCGGCTGCCGCAGACGCTTTCCCATGCCGAAGTGCGGCGCATTCTCGCCGCGGTCCGCAATCCGATACACCGCGGCTGTTTCAGCCTGATTTACGGCTGCGGCCTGCGGATCAGCGAGGCCGCTGCTCTTCCCGTCACCGCCATCGACAAGACCAGTGGCGTCCTGCGCGTCGTCGGCAAGGGCAACAAGGAACGGGTCGTGCCCGTGCCCAAGGAGGTGCACGAAGGCCTGCGGCGGATGTGGCAGGCCAAGGACCACCGCGATCCGCGCTGGCTCTTCCCCAATGGCTGGCGAACCGGTCCCGTCGCCACCCATGTCCTGACCCGCACCTTTGCCGAGGCCGTCAAGGCGGCCAATCTCCCCGGCGGTCGCCGCGGCACGCCACACACGCTGCGGCACTCCTATGCGACCAGGCTCTTCGAGAACAAGGTCGACACCCGCGTCGTCCAGGCGTTTCTCGGCCACGAGAACATCGCCACGACGACGATTTACACGCACCTGACGGAACCGACGCGGGTGTCTTTGCGCAAGCTGCTCGACAAGGTGATGAGCGGCTTCTGACGCATGCCCGAAGTGGCGGACGCGTTCCGCCGCTTCGCAGGCAGCTATGTGGCAGCTCACGGCGCGGCGATGCTGCCATCGCATCGTCGCGCCATCGCCGACATCATCGCCTGCCGCACCGAAGCGCTCGGCGGACAGCAGTGGTGCTGCAATCACTGCGGCACCCTGCTGCACGTCTTCCACTCCTGCCGCAACCGCGCCTGCCCGAAGTGTCACGCCGAGCAGACGCAGGCTTGGCTCGAACAGCGTCGGGAGGAGATGTTACCGGTTCCCTATTTCCACGTCACCGTCACCGTGCCCGAGGAACTGCGGGCTGCGCTGCGCCGGTATCAGATAGACGGCTACGGCGCGCTGATGAAGGCCGCCGCCGAGGCGATCATCGTGTTGGCCCGCGATCCGCGCTGGGTCGGCGGCACCGTCGGCGTGCTGGCCGTGCTGCATACCTGGACGCAACGGCTCATCTTCCATCCGCACGTTCATTGCCTGGTTACCGGCGGCGGATTGTCCGATGACGGCACCACCTGGCATCCCGCCGGCAAGACCTTCCTCTTCCCCAAATCGGCGCTCGCCACCCGCGCCCGCGCCCGCTTCCGCGACGCCTTCGCCAGGCTCTGCCCGGACGCCGACCTTGCGCCCCATGTCTGGCAGATCCCCTGGGTCGTTGACATCACGCCATGGGGCGAGGGACAGCAGGCCGCCCTCGACTATCTCGCCCGCTACGCCTTCCGCATCGCCATCACCAACAACCGCATCCTGGCCGTCGACGACGAGACCGTGACCTATCGCTACAAGGACCGCGCCGCCGACCGCCAGCGTAAGGAAACCGTCGCCGGCCACGAGTTCATCCGGCGCTTCCTCCAGCACGTCCTGCCGGCCGGCTTCCACAAGGTCCGCTATTACGGCCTATGGCATGCCTCGCGCCGCGAACCGCTGCGCAACCTGAGGAACCTTCTCCTGCTGGCGCAACCTGCCAGCCCACCGGCCGAACCCGCCGCACCCGAGCCTGACGCCGACCCCCAGGCCCCGCCATCGCCGCGCCGTTGCCCGCATTGCGAGACCGGCCATCTGACGCTGCTGCGCCGGCTGTCGCCTGCCCGGCCGCAAGGCCCGTGATGATCACCATGCTGCCAACGCCCACACCTCCGACCCCATTCCACCCTTCCGCCGTTCTGTCGCGGGATCCTCGCCGCTCGCCCGGTGCCGCCACAAAATCATCGGAAATCGCCCCACGGCAGCGACGTGACCAGCCAGTCGAATGGCCTCAGCGAGCGACCATCGTGCCCACGCTGCCCTTCAACCTGCCGACTGCCTCATCCTACTGCCTCAACGGCTACCCGCAGCGGTAGAAACCTCCATAGGCCCGGCCCACTACCCCGCCGAGTGCACCCAGTCAGACGCGTTCCTTCAACCGAGCCTGCGCGCCCGTAAGGGGCGCGCAAACTCTAATTCGTTTCGCACTCGAATTTCGCCGGAAATTGTCCTCTTTGCCCTGGCAGCCGGCTCCGCACTCCGACAATTAAGCCCCTGTGATTATGTGCGTTTTTGGCGATGGGCGCCGAGTGCGTCGGTGAATTTACCCGCCACACTACACCGTAATCGGGTTAAAAATCTCATTTTGTTCAGCTACTTACCGACCCAAAGCGCA
>DATNKC010000130.1:0-2305 GCA_035603615.1 Steroidobacteraceae bacterium
CTGCGCCGCATGGCGAATCGAGCCCAGCTCCAAAACCGCGCTGAGCAGGTCAAACAGCGGATTGCCGAGCGTCGCGCCGCGCTGCTCGCCGGGCTCGAAGGCATAGCGCAAGTGCAATCCGAGCGAGGTCTCGGCCTTCGTTGCACCTTTGCTATACCGCATTTACCGCCCCGCGATTCGCACTGTTTCTTGCCGGGTAATTGTAGCAGGGAGCGGACCGGGTGTTGGGGGACGAGTTCCCTAGGGCGCGATCAGCGGCGCATCAAATCCATGGTCCGCCAAGATCTTCTGTCCCTGTGGCGACAAAATGAATAGCGCCAATTGCGCCGCTCGATCCTGATTCGCGTCCTTCAAAATCGTCAGCCCGTAATTCGCTTCGATGGCCAGCGCCGGCGGCAGCGCAATAGTCGTTGTGCCCGGCAGCTCCGCGGCAACGGCCGCGCCGCCCGTGCAGTAGGCGAGAAACACATCCGCCCGCTTCTCCTTGAACAGCCACGCGACCCCATTGGTTACGCCTGAGGGCACCGCAAGCGATCCGGGCTCATTGCCGATCTTGACGGCCTTGGCTTCGAGCGTCGCGCGGCTGCCGGGCCGCACTGCGTCGGCCTTTTTGAACACGGCCCACGCATAGTCCCCGGCCGGATCGCCAATGGGCGTCGATGTCCCCACTTTGACCGATGGATTTAGCAACGTTGCGAGAAGCGAGGCCGGCGTCGCTTTCAGGCCCGGCCGCAAAATGGCGCACAGATGATTGTGCGCGAACAGCACGGTGGGCCCTGATTTTCCGGCGCTGGTGAGCGCCTGCGGGTTGCCCATATCGGCCGACGCAAAAACATCGCCCGGCTCGCCCTTTTCCAGTCGATCCTTGAGCAAACCGGAGCCGCCAAAAGTCGGCACGACGGCGACGCCGTAGGCTTCTGAGTACGCCTTGGCGATATCCGACATGACGGCGCGCAAACTGCCGGCGGCGTGAAGGCGGACTTGAGGAGTATCGGCCGCGACGGCGGAAAATGAGCCGAGCACCACAGCGGTCAAACCTACCCATTGGCGTAATCGCATCCACCGCCCCTGTTCGCTCACTTCTTGTGAGGCCAATTGTACCAGGGGGTGCAGAACTGGAGCTCTCCCAGACCGTCGCGTCGCTCGATCGACAACACCGCGACGCCGATGCCATACGCGGCCGATAGCGACTCGTCCGTGATCACCTTAGCAGGCGGGCCGACCACCAAGGTTCCGCCGGGCCGCATGAGCGCGGCGCGCCCCGGGAACAGAAATGCCTGGTTGGGATCGTGTGTGGTCATGATCATGGTCACGCCCCGCTCGGCCAAGGCGCCAATTTGTTGCAGCGAGCGCACTTGGTTTTTGAAATCGAGGTGTGCGGTGGGCTCGTCGAGCAAAATCACGGCCGGCTGCTGCGCCAAGGTACGCGCCAGCAGCACCAACTGGCGCTCGCCCCCGCTTAGTTCCGTATAGGGTCTTTGCTTGAGGTGGCTCATGCCCACCTGTTCGAGCGCCTCCTCGGCGATGGCGATGTCTTGCGCCGATGGCGTGCCAAAGGCGCTCAAATACGGCGTGCGCCCCATGCTCACGACATTGAGCACGGGATAGGGAAATGAAGGAGTGTGGTCTTGAAACAATAGGGCGACCTTGCGGGCGCGTGCCCGTACATCGAGGGTGGACAGATCGACGTTCTCGAAACGCACCGTTCCCTGTTTGAGCGCCAGTGCACCGCCAATGCAACGTAGCAGCGTGCTTTTGCCGCATCCATTCGGACCCAAAATGGTCAAGACCTCGCCCGAATACACGTCGAGATCCACGCCGCCGAAAACTGCTTGTTCACCATAGCTAAAGCCGGCGCCGCGAATCTCGATGAGCGGCGCGCTCATTGCCAGGCACCCCGGGTTTTACGCAACAGCACGGCGAAGAAGGGTGCTCCAATCATCGCCGTCAGAATACCCAAAGGTATTTCTGATGCGCTCGCGGTCCTCGCGATGTCATCGATGCACAGCAAATAGGTCGCACCGATGCTCAACGTAGCAGGTAAGAGCGCTCGATGATCCGGTCCGACCAGCATGCGCCCGACATGCGGAATGACCAGTCCCACCCACCCGACGATGCCGCACACGGAAACCGCTGCGGCAGTGATCAAGGTGGTGCAGACGATAATGCCGCCCTTCAGCCATTCGGTGCGAACGCCGAGTGAGCGCGCCTCTTCATCGCCCATGCTCAGCACGTTGATCTTCCAGCGCATGCACAGAAGACCGATGCTGCCCGCAATGATCGGCGGGAGCGCCACCTTCAAACT
>DATNKC010000131.1:0-4648 GCA_035603615.1 Steroidobacteraceae bacterium
GGGCGCGCCGGGCGAGGGCTGGTGGCCCGAGATGGTGGGGCCGGGGCTCGGCGTCGATACGCGCCAGTATCGGGTGTTGGGGATCGACTATATCGGCGGCCGCGGCGACAGCGCGACGCCCAGCGTAGGCGGCCAATTCCCCCCTATCAGCTCCTATGATCAGGCCGGGGCGATCGCCAAGATTGTCCGGCATTTGGGGATGCGATCCCTGCATGCCATCGTCGGTGCCTCGTACGGCGGAATGGTGGCGCTGTGTTTCGCGGAGCGTTACCCGGAGCTGGTGGGCCACATCGTGGTACTGAGCGCCGCCGACCGTTCGCAAGTTCTATCAACCGCCTGGCGCAGCGTGCAGCGCCAAATCGTGCGCGAGGCCATTGCGCGCGGCGACGGGGCGGCCGGCCTCAAGCTCGCTCGCGCGCTGGCGATGGCCACGTACCGCAGTCCGATCGAGTTTGCGATCAGATTTGGCGGAGCGCCGAAACGCATGGCTGATCGATTTCGATTTCCGATCGAAGAATATCTGTTCGCGCGCGGCGATGACTACGTACAAAAATACCGCGCTGAATCGTTCCTGACCTTGAGCGAATCGATCGATTTGCATGAGATGGATGCGACTCGAGTGCACACACCGGCGACGTTGATTGCCGTGCGCGAGGATCAGTTGGTGCCGTTCAACGACATGCAGGCGCTATCCGCGCGCTTGAACGGTCCGCGCCAACTGATCGAGATCAATTCCATTTTCGGTCATGACGCCTTCTTGAAAGAAGGCGCGGCCCTCACCCCGATTATCAAGCACGCCCTTGCGGAGCAGCAGTCATGAGCAACAAAATCACGCCCAAGAACATCGCGACTCGATCGGTCCGCGCCGGTCTCGAGTCGGACTCGCACCACGGTTCCGTGGTGCCGCCGATTTATCTGTCGAGTAATTTTGCCTTTCAAAGCTACCGTCAGCCGCGCAAGTACGATTACACCCGCTCCGGCAATCCGACACGCGATCAACTCGCCGACGCGCTGGCGGACCTGGAAGGCGGCGCCGGGGCAATTGTTACCTGCACCGGGCTGGCTGCCATTGCGCTGATCCTGGCGACGCTGCCGGCCGGGGCGCGCGTGCTCGCGCCTTACGATTGCTACGGCGGCACCTATCGGCTGCTCACGGCGCTGCATGCGAAAGGCAATCTGGTCGTGGATTTCATCGATCAAAGCAATCTGGCCGAGCTGCACGCGGCGCTCAAGGCTGCACCTAAGCTTGTGTGGATCGAGACACCCAGTAATCCCTTGTTGCGTGTGGTCGATATTCGCGCCATCACGGATGCCGCGCATGCCGCCGGCGCCTTGACTGCGGTCGACAATACGTTTTTGTCGCCGATCTGGCAGCAGCCGATAGCGCATGGCGCCGACTACGTGATGCACTCCACCACCAAGTACCTGAATGGCCACAGCGACGTGGTCGGCGGCGCGGTGATCGCGGCGACGCCGGAGCTGCACCAGACCCTGGCATGGTGGGCAAATGCCATCGGGGTTACCGGCGCGCCATTCGACAGTTTCCTGACGCTGCGCGGCGTGCGCAGCCTGCATGCGAGAATGCGCGTGCATGCTGAAAATGCCGCAAGCGTGGTGGAGTTTCTAACTCGGCATCCAGACGTGCAGCGCGTCTATTACCCGGGTCTCGCCGACAATCCGGGCTATGAAATCGCCTGCCGGCAACAAAGCGGCTTCGGCGCGATGCTGAGTTTCGAGCTCGCCGGCGGCGAGACTGCCATCGAGGCGTTTCTCACCGGCCTGCAGTGCTTTACCCTGGCTGAATCCTTGGGCGGGGTTGAGAGTCTCATTGCCCACCCGACGAGCATGACGCATGCCGGCATGGAGGAATCGGCGCGGCTGCGAGCGGGGATTAGTCCTGGACTGCTGCGCATCTCGGTGGGCATCGAAGACCCCGCGGATCTCGTGGCAGATCTGCGCGAGGGCTTGGCGCGTGCCTCTGCGCACACTGCTGCGCACGCTGCTAAAGAGCAGTCAGCACTGCGTCGGCAGCTGCGCGCGTCGTAATCGCCTTGCCTGGGGCGGCGAGATCGGCGGTGAGCTTACCTAAGCCGATCGCCCGATTGACTGCGTTCTCCAGCGCTTGCGCTTCGGCGTTCAGTTGCAGCGAGTAACGCAATAGCATCGCCGCGCTCAAAATCGCCGCAAACGGGTTGGCAATACCGCGGCCGGCGATATCGGGCGCGGATCCATGAATGGGTTCAAACACACCCCCGCGCGCCTCGGCAGAGAGCGACGCCGAGGGCAGCAACCCCATGGATCCGGCGAGCATGGAAGCTTCATCGGTGAGAATATCGCCGAACATGTTTTCGGTGACGATGACATCGAAATCGCGCGGCCTTTGCAAAAGATGCATGGCCGCAGAATCCACCAGCATGTGTTCGACCGTCACGTCGGGAAATTCAGCCGGCATGATGAGATTCACGGTGGAGCGCCAAAGGCGCGAGGTCTCCAGCACATTGGCCTTGTCCACCGAGGTCAGTTTTCTGCGACGGCCGCGCGCCAGGCGTGCGGCAAGCCGCACGACGCGTTCAATCTCCGCAACGCTATAGCGGCACACGTCGACCGCTTCGGTGGCCGTGCGGGATTTCTCGCCGAAATAAATGCCGCCGGTGAGTTCGCGCACCACCATGATGTCCACGCCGCGCAGCAGTTCGGCTTTGATCGGCGAGGCATCGAGCACCGCCGGGTGCGGCACCACGGGCCGCAAATTGGCGAACAGGCCCAAGGCCTTGCGCAGCTGCAACAAACCCTGTTCCGGGCGAACCGTGGCGTTCGGGTCCGACCACTTTGGGCCGCCTACCGCGCCTAGCAACACCGCGTCCGCCTGCATCGCCTGCTTGAGCGTGGCGGGCGGCAACGGCATTCCTGTCGCATCGATGGCGGCGCCTCCCAAGAGCCCCGACTCGAATACGAAGCGATGACCGAAACGAGCCGCCACTGCCTCGAGCGCGCGCACCGCTTCGGCCGTGACTTCCGCGCCGATGCCGTCGCCGGCCAGCACTGCGATCCTTGCCTGCATCAGCTGCGCGCCGCCTCGAAACGCTCGATGTCGGCCAGCCTACTACGCAGGTAACCGAATTCGTCCAGGCCGTTCAGCAGGCAGTGGCGTGCGAAGGGCTCGATGGCAAAGGAAATCGATACGCCTGTCGGCAGGGCGAGGCGCATGGCCTCAAGGTCAATATCAAGCTCGGTACCGGGATGGTGCAGCAGCCATTGGCAAGTCTCCTCATCGACGACGATGGGCAAAAAACCGTTCTTCAGGGCATTGCCGCGAAAAATATCGGCGATTTCCGTGCTGATGACTGCGCGAAATCCATAATCGAGCAGCGCCCAGGGCGCGTGCTCGCGCGACGAGCCGCAGCCGAAATTGCGTCCGGCCACCAGAATCTGCGCGCCGCGAGCCTCAGGACGATTCAACACGAATTCCCGTTTCGGCGTGCCATCCTCTTGATAACGCCAATCGGCAAACAGTTGCTGACCCAAGCCCTCCTTGGTGGTGGTGGTCAGAAAGCGCGCGGGAATGATCTGGTCGGTGTCGATGTCGGTGGAGGCAATGACGACGGTTCGCGACGTGATGCGCTTCAATGGCTGCATTACAGTAACTCGCGCGGGTCGGCGATGCTGCCCTTGACGGCGCTGGCGGCTGCGGTCAAGGGACTGACCAGCAGTGTTCGCGCTCCCTTGCCCTGACGGCCTTCGAAATTGCGATTGCTGGTGCTGACGGAATATTGCCCCGCGGCCACGGTGTCGCCGTTCATGCCAAGGCACATGGAGCAGCCGGATTCGCGCCAGTCCGCGCCTGCGGCTTTGAAAATCTCCGCCAAGCCAGACGCTTCGGCCTGCCGCTTGATCTGCTGCGAGCCGGGCACGATCAGCAGGTGCACGCCTGGTGCGACCTTGCGTCCCTTGAGTATTCCTGCCGCCGCTTGCAAGTCCTCCAACCGGCCGTTGGTGCAGCTGCCGATGAACACCACGTTCACCGGTTTGCCAAGCATGGCCTCGCCGCCGTGAAATCCCATGTAGCGCAGGGCCTTGTCGAATACTTCATCGCCTTTCTTGTCAGGAATCGCGGCGCCGATCGGCACGACCATTCCGGGATTGGTGCCGTAGGTGATCATCGGTTCGACGCGTTCGGCATCGACGTCCACCGATGCGTCGAATTGAGCTCCAGGATCGGTCACGAAAGTACGCCAACGTGCCTCGGCGGCCTCCCAATCCTGACCGCGCGGCGCGCGCGGTTTGTCGCGCAAGTAGTCGAACGTGACCTCGTCCGGCGCGATCATGCCGGCGCGCGCTCCCGCCTCGATCGACATATTGCACACGGTCATGCGCTCATGCATCGACAGCGCCCGCACGGTTGAGCCGCGATATTCCATTACATGGCCCGTGCCGCCCGATACGCCGATCTGTCCAATGATGGCCAGAATCAAATCCTTTGCCGTGACGCCCGGCTGCAGCTGCCCCTCGATATTGACCGCCAAGCTTTTGGGTCTACGCTGCAATATGGCCTGCGTGGCGAACACATGGCCGACTTCGGTCGTGCCGATCCCAAAGGCGAGGGCGCCAAACGCTCCGTGCGTGCTCGTGTGGCTGTCTCCGCACACAA
>DATNKC010000132.1:0-6555 GCA_035603615.1 Steroidobacteraceae bacterium
GGGATGCGCGCCTCGAGGATGTCGCCAAGCGCATGCGTTGTTCCAAGTGCGGCAAGAAGCGCTGCAAGCTGAAGGTGTTTCCTCCAAAGAAGCCGCGAGGCTACACGGCGCTCCCAAGATAAGTTACCTTGTCGGGGCCGGACACTTTTTTTGGCGAGGACCTGGCATGCCGACCAAAGCGCAGATCGTCGAATTCTTGGCGCGGGAATTTCCGCAAAGCAAATGCGTGGTCGAGGAAGTCGGTGAGCGCTCGGCGACGGTCTCCCATCCGGTAGGACCCGCGCAATTGCGTCCCGGCGGCACTGTGTCCGGTCCTTTGCTCATGACCGTTGCCGACGTCGCGCTGTACGTTGCGATACTCGCCACCATCGGCCTGGTGCCGTTGGCCGTTACCACGAACTTGAATATCAATTTCCTGCGCAAGCCTTCGCCCCTCAATCCCATCCTGGGCGTGTGCAAGCTGATCAAGGTCGGGCGAATTCTAGTTATCGGCGAAGTCGCCCTCTATTCCGACCGCAACGAGGAAATGGTTGCGCACGCGGTCGGCACCTATTCCATTCCGCCAAAACGCTAAGCGCAACGATTTAACTTTCGTGTTGCGATTCAGTGCAGATCCCACGTGGGTGCCCTTGCCGCGAAGCTTCCGGGAGCAGGCAGCGCGAAGTCCCAACTCCGTGCTGTTGGAGACATCGCGCTTTGACGCGACAAACCGGCACAGTTATCTGCTCTTGAGTCCTACTCGTCGCATCGTTGCCGACCGGCTCGAGGAAATTCCGAGACTTTTCCGCGAGATTGAAATAGCGCTGGATCAAGGTCTGTGGGTGGCGGGTTTCCTTTCCTACGAGTGCGGCTATCATTTCGAACGAGTCCCGGACGTCACAGTGCCAAAACAGCTGGCTTGGTTTGGCGCATACGAACAAGTCAAAATCTTCGATCATCTTCGCGGCCCCCAGGACCGCGAACAGGCAACGGATCCCGATGAAAGCGCATCTGCCGCTAGGTGCGAGGCGATTGCAGAAAGCATAGAGCTCGAGATCTCGAAAGAATCCTACGTTGCCGCAATCGCGAGGATCAAAGAGCAGCTGGCGGCGGGAAATACGTACCAGGTGAACTTCACCGACAGACTGGCATTTAATTCGCCGCTCTCTCCCGCGGAGGTGTTCTCGAACCTGTCAGCACAGCAACATGTGGCTTATAGCGCCTTCCTGAATATCGAAGGCCAATCAATCGTCTCCCTGTCTCCGGAGCTTTTTTTCGAAACCCAAGGCGATCGCATCGTCACCCGACCGATGAAGGGCACCATGCCGCGCGGTCTCGATTTGGCCGACGACGAGCGCATGGCCAATCTGCTTCGGAACGACGAAAAAAACCGCAGCGAGCACGTGATGATAGTGGATCTGCTGCGCAATGATCTCGGCCGGATCTGCCGCTCAGGCAGCGTCGAGGTCAAAGACCCGTTTTCCGTCGAGCGCTATGACACGCTTCATCAAATGACATCCACGGTGGTCGGCCACCTCCACCCGGGAATGGCGTTCTACGATATCTTCCGCGGCCTGTTCCCAAGCGGTTCGATCACGGGAGCGCCAAAACATCGAACCATGCAAATCATTCACGAGCTCGAACGGCGGTGTCGAGGGGTTTATACCGGCGCCATCGGTTTCATTCGCCCAAATCGCTCATCGGTATTCAACGTGGCCATCCGAACTCTCGTCATGCAACACGGCGAGGTAGCCATGGGCGTCGGCGGGGGAATAGTCGCCGATTCGAAGCCCGAGGACGAATATCGAGAATGTCTCTTAAAGGCCTCCTTTCTCACCCGTCGAATTGAACCGTTTCAGTTGATCGAGACCATGCTTTGGGATGGCGAGTTCAGGCTGCTGAGTTTACATCTCGATCGTATGGAATCATCGGCCCTCTATTTCGGGTTTCCCTTCGACCGCCCGCGGATCACCTCGGCTCTATTCGACTTATGCAAGTGCCCCACGTTCGACCGCGGCAGTCGATATCGAATTCGACTGACTTTGGCGGCAAGCGGCCAAGAAGCGACCGAGGTCTCCCACTGCCCGCATGAACCTGCCAACATTAATGTTTGGCTGACTGACGAGCGCATCTCATCGAGCGACCCATTCCGACGGCACAAGACCACGCGGCGGGACCCCTATGACAGACTCTACAAAAAGGCTCGCGAATACGGCTTCGATGAGGTGATATTCGCCAATGAAAATGGCGATATTACGGAAGGCGCCATCAGCAATATCTTTATCGAGAAAACGGGGAAAATGTTGACCCCACCGGTCGCGAGTGGTCTTCTACCAGGCGTCCTGCGTCGCCACATTTTGGAGACGCGCGATGGTTCGCAAGAAGCGGTGCTGAAGGTGGAGGACCTTAAATCAGCCGATGGCATCTATCTATGCAGTTCGCTCAGAGGATTGCGTCGGGTGACGTCTTTCTCGACGACGCTCGATGAGTGAGTTGCATCGCGAACCAAAAGGCCCTGTGCCGCCCCGCTAGCGCCGATCCCGCACGCGAACTGCCTTGCCGGCCGAGCGCGGCAGGGAGCCGCAAGCCGCGATGTGAATTTGCGCGGAGATGCCTATCAGATCCTTGAGCCTCGCGGCCAAAAGCGCCGCCTCGGCAGCATGGGCCGCACTGCCAAGCTCCGCACGCGCCTCCACCACAATTCGAATTTCGTCGAGGCGATTCGGCCGGGTAATTTCAATTTCGTAGTGCGGCGCCAGTCCGGCACAGCGCAAAATCATCTCTTCGATTTGCGAAGGGAACACATTGACGCCGCGGATGATGAGCATGTCATCCGCGCGGCCGCTGATCTTTGCCATGCGGCGCATCGCGGTGACGCTCCCTGGCAGCAGCCTGGTCAAGTCGCGCGTGCGGTAACGGATCACCGGCATCGCTTCCTTGGTCAGCGAGGTGAACACCAATTCACCTTCCTCGCCGTCAGCGACACGCTCGCCGCTGCGAGGATCGACGATCTCGGGAAGAAAGTGATCTTCCCAGATCGTCGGACCGTCCTTGGTAGCCGCGAATTCCTGCGCGACGCCCGGCCCCATCACCTCCGACAAGCCGTAAATATCACAGGCGTCAATACGAAACGCACTTTCGATTTCCGCGCGCATGCCTTCGCCCCAAGGTTCGGCCCCGAACAGGCCCACCTTTAAGTTGGTCGAGCGCGGGTCCACGCCCTGACGCCTGAACTCATCGAGAATGGCGAGCATATAACTCGGCGTGACCATGATGATCTCAGGCGCAAAATCCAGGATCAGCTGCACTTGCCTTTCAGTCTGTCCGCCCGACATTGGAATGACAGTGCATCCCGCCGCTTCAGCGCCGTAGTGCGCGCCGAGTCCGCCGGTAAACAATCCATAGCCATAGGCGATGTGCACTTTCATTCCGGCGCGGCCGCCCGCCGCTCGGATCGATCGCGCCACGAGACCACTCCAACCCTTCAAATCGTTCTGCGTGTATCCCACCACGGTAGGTTTGCCGGTAGTGCCGGAGGAGGCGTGAATTCGCGCCACGCGTTCCATCGGAACGCAGAAAAAACCGAACGGATACGCCTCTCTTAAGTCCGCCTTGCCCGTGAACGGAAACCTCGCGAGGTCATCGAGCGAGCGCAGGTCCTCAGGACGCACACCGGCCGCGTCGAATTTTCGCCGGTAATTCGCATTGTTCGCGTAGGCGTGACGCAGAGTCGCCTGCAGACGCCCGAGCTGCAGGGACTCCAATTCCGCGCGCGTGGCGCTCAAGACCGGCTCGGCGCCAGCCATGGCTTGAACGCGCGTCACGCTAGTCACGCTCGCCACTCCCGTCAGGTCTCTTTCGGCGCGTCGAAGTTCGGTCGGCGCTTTCCGCGCGCGGCGGCGATCCCCTCGCGCACATCCTTGAGCCGGAAGCCTAAAAATTCGAGCGCTAGGGAGGTATCAAAGCTCGGTCCCGCCAAGCGCAACCAGTTGTTGAGTGCATGCTTGGTCCAGCGCATCGCGGTCGCGCTGCCGGCGCTCAACGTACGGGCGATCTCGAAGGCGGTATCGATGACCATTGCGTCAGGCGCAACCACGGAAACGAGCCCGATGCGTTCCGCTTCGATGCCCGACAAGGATTTGTTGGTCAGCAAGTGGTAGCGCGCCTTGGCCAGTCCGCACAGCAGCGGCCAGATGATGACGGCGTGATCGCCCGCGGCGACGCCGAGCTTGGTGTGCCCATCGAGAATTCGCGCGTTATCCGCCGCTACCGACACATCCGCGAGCAGGGCGATGGCGAGTCCCGCGCCCACCGCGCTGCCGCGGATCGCCGACACTACGGGCTTGGAGCAATTGATCAGGTTGTAGACCAAGTCGCTGGCTTCCTTCCACACCCGGATCAACGTGGCCTCATCGTCGATCATCCGATCGATCATGTCGAAGTCGCCGCCGGAGGAAAAGTTCGCGCCTTCGCCGCGGATCACCACCACGCGCACCGCCTCATCGATGTCGACGCTGCGCCAAACCTGCGCAAGATCCCGATGCATGTCCTCGGTGGCCGCGTTCAGGCGGCCCTGATTGGACATCACCAGCTCGAGAATGCCCGGCTCCTCGCCAAAGAATTGCAGGCTGGGAAATTCCTGGGCATAGCGCGAAAGATCGATGGGCACTGTCAGCTCCCCACCGAATCGGGAACCGCATGAATGCTGACCATGGTCAGCACAAAGTACGACGCCACAGTCTCGCCGTTCTGGTTGGTGATTTCCGTGTCCCAGGCCACTTCGCCCCATCCCTTCTCGGCGCGCAGGCTCTTGCGCGCGCAGGTGAGTCTGACCTTGATTCGATCGCCGGGTTTTACCGGCTTCACGAAGCGCAGCTCATCGAGACCGTAATTGCCAAGTACCGGACCGTAGTCAGGATCGACGAACAGCCCCGCCGCCGCCGATATCAGAAAGTACCCGTGCGCGACCCGGCTGCCGAACAGGGGATTGCGCGCCGCCTCTGTGTCGCTCATGTGCGCATAGAAATTGTCGCCGGTGAGGGCAGCGAACTGCTCGATGTCTGCAACCGTCACCTCGCGTTCAGCTGATTTCAGCGTGTCGCCCAACTTCAGCTCGTTGAAGGGAATGCGGAACGGATGCCGCCCCGGATCGAGTTGCCGGCTGCCCCGCACCCAGCGCCCGCTGATGGCGGTGATGGTATCGGGCGAGCCTTGCACCGCGGTGCGCTGCATGTAGTGCAGCACGCCGCGAATGCCACCCATCTCTTCGCCGCCGCCGGCGCGGCCCGGGCCGCCGTGAATCAGCGGCGCCAGCGGCGAACCGTGCCCCGTGGATTCCTTTGCGCATGTCTGATTCACCACCAGAATTCGGCCGTGATACGGCGCCAGTCCGAGGACAATCTGGGCGGCGAGGGCGTCATCACCGGTAAATACCGAAGCGGCGAGACTGCCGGCGCTGCGCCGCGCAAGCGTGATCGCATCCGCCGTACCCTTGTACGGCAGCACGGTGGCCACCGGTCCAAAGGCTTCCACTTCATGGATGGCGCGCGCGCCCTTGATGTCATTGCAGAGCAGGAGCAACGGCGGCACGAAAGCGCCGTGCTCGCGGTCGGCGCCCTTCACCTCGAAGCGGCCCAGATCGCCCACCACCAGTTCGGCCTCCCGATGCAATTCCTCGACACGCTCCAATACATCGGTGCGTTGTTCCTGGCTCACCAGCGGGCCCATGCGCACGCCCTCGACGCGTGGATCGCCGACGATTATCTTTTGCAGCGCCGCCTGCAGCGCCGCGACGACGTCGCCGCTCACGGCCGCCGGCACCAGGGCCTTGCGAATGGCGGTGCACTTCTGTCCGGTCTTGACCGTCATTTCGCGCACAACCTCTTTGATGAAGAGATCGAACTCCGGCGTTCCCGGTCTGGCATCTTGCCCTAAGATGCTGGAATTGAGCGAGTCGGTTTCCGCGATGAAGGGCACGGCATGGCGCACGATCGCCGAGTGCGTGCGCAGGCGCTCCGCGGTGTGCGCCGATCCGGTAAAGGAAACCGCGTCCTGGCAATTCAAGTGCTGGAACAGGTCTCCCAGGCTCCCGCACACCAGCTGCAGTGCGCCTTCCGGTAAAATTTTCGAATCAATGATGCGGCGGACCACGAGTTCAGTGAGGTACGCGGTCGCGGTCGCGGGTTTGACGATGGCCGGCATCCCGGCGAGCAAGGTCGGGGCCAGTTTTTCCAGCATTCCCCACACCGGAAAATTGAAGGCGTTGATGTGGATGGCGGCGCCCTCGCGCGACACGTAGAGATGCTGACCGACGAAGGTTCCGCCCTTGGACAAGACCTCGACATCGCCATCCACATAGACATGGGAATTCGGCAGTTCTCGTGAGCCTTTGCCGGCGAAGGCGAACACGGTGCCGATTCCACCGTCGATGTCGATCAGTGCGTCGTTCTTGGTCGCGCCGGTGCGATAAGAGAGCGCGTAGAACTCTTCTTTGAGTTCGGACAGTTTTTTGGCGAGCGCTCTGAGCATCGTGGCGCGTTGATGGAAGGTGAGTTCGCGCAGCGCAGGACCCCCCAC
>DATNKC010000133.1:0-2834 GCA_035603615.1 Steroidobacteraceae bacterium
CCGGCGGCGAGCAATTGGGCTGGGGGTTTCAACTGCAATCGCCCCTCTTTGTGACCTTGCTGGTTTATCTGCTGCTCGCGGTCGGCCTGAATTTGTCCGGCGTGTTCGAAGTGGGCGGCGGTCTCGCGGGCGTCGGCGACAGTCTCACGCAAGGCGATAGCTACAGCGCTTCGTTTTTCACGGGTGTGCTGGCCACCTTGGTGGCCACGCCCTGCTCCGCGCCATTCATGGCGCCGGCGGTGGGCGCCGCACTGACACAGGCACCCTTCAATGCGCTGTGCATCTTTGCGGCATTGGGTGTCGGGATCTCACTGCCTTTTGTTCTGTTGTCATTCGCGCCGTGGATGCGCCGTGTGCTGCCAAAGCCGGGTGCGTGGATGGACACACTGAAACAGGTGTTTGCCTTCCCGGTGTACGCAACGGCCGCGTGGCTGCTCTGGGTGGTCGCACAGGAGACTTCGCCGTTCGGCCTGGGGGCGGCATTGGCGGGCAGCATCTTGGTGGCGCTGGCGGCCTGGTCCTTCCAGAAGGCCCGTTCCAGTGCCGGCGGCGGCAGGGTGACCGTGATCGCCACCGCGGTGATTTCGCTGGTGCTGGCAATAATTCTCCCGATTCGCTTCGCCGATGTCGCCGCGGCTGCGGCGCCCGGCAGTAGCGCGCAAGCCAAGCGGGGTGACGATGAGTGGCAGCCCTACAGCGCAGCGCGCGTGGCGGAGCTCAGTGCGGCGGGCCGGCCGCTGTTGGTGAATTTCACCGCGAGCTGGTGCTTGACATGCATGGTCAATGAACGCAACGCCTTTTCCGATGCTGCCGTGCAGGAGATTTTCCGCGACAAAAAAGTCACGCTGATGAAAGGCGACTGGACCAATCGCGATCCGGCCATTACGAAAGCGCTGGCGGCGTTCGGCCGCGCCGGTGTGCCGCTGTACGTGGTTTACAACGGGAAACCCGGTGCGACGGAACCGGTGGTTCTACCGCAGCTCCTCACGGCCGGGGTCGTGCAAAGCGCGTTTGCCGACACTCCGGCAAAATGACCGCAAGGTGTGATTGAATGCGTGGCCGTGGATAACGCCACCACTATTTCGGTCATCGATTTTCGCCGCCAGACCATGGTGCTCCAGTGGCACTCCCTCGGCGGAACCTGGACCGCTTACGACAACCCTCCCGTGCTGGTTCATGGCATTGCCTTGATTCGCCCAACCGGACCCAATATCTGCATCTATGGGCATGGCGGACGTCTGCGGCTGCAGGTCGGCCCAAATCAATATGCATTGGCGGAGAACTCGCCGCGAA
The DNA here is from genome assembly GCA_035603615.1 of Steroidobacteraceae bacterium. Classification (GTDB taxonomy): domain Bacteria; phylum Pseudomonadota; class Gammaproteobacteria; order Steroidobacterales; family Steroidobacteraceae; genus Bog-1198. The sequence goes on from DATNKC010000133.1 coordinate 1,294, forward strand.
TCAGCTGCACGCGCGGCATTGCCAGCTTTGGGTTTCGCAGACGCTTCACCGTGAGATCGAGCACCGGCGGCGTGCTGTTCAGCCATTCGTATTGGACCAATCAAGGCCGGGACTTTTACCGCTGGCTGGCCGATCGTGCCGAGGACCCCGATTGGCGCATCAGCTGCGGAAGGCAGTGGTCGGATGGCGTTCCCTCGGCGACGCTGCGGCCCCATTAGCCCAACAAACCCGTCAGTTCCGCGGAGGTCAGATGGCGCCACTGGCCGGGCCGCAAATTCCCCAGGTGAATATTCATGATGCGCACGCGCTGCAGGCGCTGTGCTTTGTAACCGAGCGCCGAACACATGCGGCGGATTTGGCGGTTTAGCCCTTGAGTCAGAATGATTCGAAACGACTGCGCGTTCACCCGCGCAACTTTGCTGGGCTTGGTCAGTTCGCCCATGATCTTCACGCCGCCGGCCAACATGCGCAGCGACAGGTCCGTGATGGGGCGATCGACGGTCACCAGGTATTCTTTTTCGTGATTATTTTCCGACCTCAAGATTTCATTGACGATATCGCCGTTGTTGGTCAGCAGGATCAGGCCTTCCGAGTCGCGGTCCAGCCGTCCCACCGGAAAAATCCGCTCAGGGAATCCCACGTGATCGATGATGTTGTCTTCGATGTGGGCTTCTGTGGTGCAGATGATGCCGACAGGCTTGTTGAGCGCGATATACACCTGTTTCTTCTTGACGCCGATCGAATCCCCATCGATGCGGACCTCATCGCCCACCGCCACTTGAGTGCCCAATGTGGCGGGCTGGCCGTTCAAGGTCACGCGCCCCGCCTCGATCCACTTGTCCGCCTCACGCCGCGAACACACGCCCGTTTCGCTGATGTATTTGTTGAGCCGCATGGCGAAACCCAAATCAGGCGGCGCTTAGAAATGTGCCGATTTGTTTGGCGAAGGTTTTCGGGGCCGCGGCGAACAGGTCGCTCGCATAATCGTCAATATCGACAAACTTGCCGTTCGGCAACGCGGTCTTGAGCCTGGCCACGTCGTCGGGAGTTTCAAGCCGCGTGCGCATGATGAGGGCCGGTTGCCTGATCGTGGCAAGCCCCTCGGCGGCGGCCACGCCGGCCAATACCAGGCGCCGCACGAGAGTGGGTCTCGCTGCCGCAAGATCGAGCGCCACCCGGGCGCCGGTGTGGATGCCCAACAGGTCGATCTGCCGGAGCCTTAAATCATCCGCGAGATCGGAAATGGCGCCTGCCGCATCGCTCGCGCTCGAGTTTGGCGAAGGATCGGATTCGCCGAGACCCGGCAGATCCGGCGCGTAGACCGAACGCACGTCCGCAATCTCGGGTAAGAGTCGAGCAAAGGCGCGGCTGGAGCTCTGATCGGCGTGCAAGCAGAACAGCGTCACCTGTTCGTCGAATCCCCCGGTGGCCGGAAACGCAGTCCGGACGTGCAGTTGCCCAAATCGACAATCAAAATAGGCACGTCGAGTTCTCACGGCTTCCGCCGGCATGGTCAATTTCGAGTGCTTGGTCACGGATCC
>DATNKC010000134.1:0-5499 GCA_035603615.1 Steroidobacteraceae bacterium
GATGCGCTTGAGCTTTAAATTTACCGCAACCGTCGATGAGGATCGCATCAGCGGCGCGGCCCGGCATATGCTCGGCACCGCCACTTTCAGCGGAACTCGGGTCTCGTAGCCCCTGGCCTTTCAGGGCGCACGCTCGATTTCACGGTGCCGGAGGTACGAGCTTCGAGCGGCCACCAACGGGCCGATCAATATCACCCTGCCGTCACTCGATAGGCGCATACATCTCCGTCCGCAATTTCTCCACCGGCGTATTGCCGGGATCATCGACGAACCAAGAGAATATCGGCCCCTTGGGGGCGTAGCCATGCACCGCGATGTAGGCCAGCAGCTGATCGTGAGTCTTCGACAAGCCGTCATAGGCGCCCACGTGCGTCGCTTTGAGCGCCTTGCCGGCGTAGCTTTGAACCACGCGTACGCCATCGGCACTTCCGACATCGCCGCGATCCACGGGGATGCCCGCCTCAAATTTGTAGCTGCTGGGTGTCATCTCGTCATCGACGCCAAGCGGCGCGCCGGCCTGGTGAAGCTTGTTCTTCGCCATGAATTTTCCAATTTGCGTAAAGCCGTCGGCATATGCCTTGGCTATTCCGTCGAGCGGCGCAGTCTCGGTCACGACCAGAATGGGGGCTGCGGTGAGCTGCACCGGCTCCGCGCTGAATCCCGCGATGTCCGTGTTCGGCATGCTCTCGACCAGTTTCTTGAGCTTGCCTAAGCCCGAGGCAAAATCCTTGCCGAGCATTCCATCCATCGTCAAGCCGAAGTAGTGGCCGATGGGGTTGGCGCCCATGTCGACATCGACGGTCCAGGTCGTGCGAGTCATGTTGCCGTCGGCCGCTAACGTCACCAACGATTTCGCGGTGCCCATGTCGCCGAAGTTAAGATCGCTCGCCACCGATTGATCGGCCGTTGAGGCGGTGATCAACTGTGTGCCGGAGCCTACCTTGTCGTTTCCCTTCCAGACCAATTTTGCCCCGACGCCGTCACGCGGACCTTCCGTGGATTGACTCATGTTGGGATCCAGATCCTGCCAAGGAGACCACTTGGGGAACAACACGAAAGAATTGACCGTCGCATAAACCAAACTCGCGGGTCGATTGATCGTGACGGAACGTTTCACCGAAACATGGCGCGGCAAGATCAAACCAATGACGGCGAGAACGACCAGCAGGGCAATGAGACCGATGAGTATTTTTTTTATCATCACGGCACTCCCTCAATTTTTCGAAGCTTATCCTGAGTTGCTTTCTTCCAGTTCGCCGGCTGCGCTTTGCACGTAGTTCGGCAACCCCATTTTTTCGATCAAGCCAAGCTGCTCTTCGATAAAGTCGATGTGCTCTTCTTCGCTCTTTTGGATGTGTACCAGCAAATCGCGAGTCACGAAGTCCTTGACCGCCTCGCAGTGGGCAATGGCGGTGGTGTACATGGGATGCGCCTCCATTTCCCGGCGCAGATCGCACTGCAGAATTTCCTGCACGTCCTCGCCGATGAACAGCTTTCCCAAGTCCTGGAGGTTGGGCAGGCCATCGAGAAAGAGAATGCGCTTGACCAAGCGGTCGGCGTGCTTCATTTCATCGATGGATTCTTCGTACTCGAGCTTGCCGAGCCGCTTCATGCCCCAGTTGTCGAGCATGCGCGCGTGAAGGAAATATTGATTGATCGAGGTGAGTTCGTTTTTTAGCGCTTGATTGAGGAATTTCAATACTTTAGCGTCGCCCTGCACGATGGTCCCCTTATTCGATTGCGCATGAAATTGAAGGTCGGATTGTAAGCCCGAACCCAAGACGCAAGGAATGAATTGCTAGACGGCGAACTCGCTGGCGGCAGGGGAGAAGAGGCAGGATCGGCTTGAATCGCATGCTTTAAGCGAAGCAGCTAATGCCGATTTGGCCTCAGGCAGGCACTTGCCACAGCAGGTTCCGACCCCCAAGTCGCGGGTCAGATCGCGCAATGAACTCGCCCCGCCCTTAACAGCGGTGCGGATGTGGCGATCCGAGACGGCTTTGCATACACATACGATCATGTCGCCATTGTCAACGCGAATGCGAATGATTGTCAATACCATACTCACGCGATGGCGCGGTAATATGGCTCTGCTAGGCTGATTATGTCTAAGCGAGTATCTATGTGACGGACTGATCAGGCTCGGGGAACCCACCGATCGCCTGACTCAAGGGATGTTCTGGGATGTTAAAGTGATAAAAATCAATAAGTTAATAATTATTTGTGCTGCCGGTTGCGCCGCAGCGAACCTGGCCGGCTGTGGCAAATCCGCGGGACCCGAAGCGCCTCCGCCGCCACAGGTCAGCGTGGCCCAGGTACTCGAGAAGCGCGTCAAGGACTGGGACGAATTCACCGGCCGGCTTCAAGCGGTGGAGACCGTCGAGATCCGTCCGCGGGTCTCCGGGTACATCGACAAGGTGGCATTCACCGAGGGTAGCCTGGTCAAGCGCGGCGCCCTCCTATTCGTCATCGATCCGCGTCCCTACCAAGCCGAGTACGACCGCGCGGCCGCGGATGTAAAGCGCTTTAAGACGGCTTTGGAATTGGGTCAAATCGAATTGAAGCGTGTGCAGCAGCTTAAGGACAGCGGCGCGGTATCCCAAGAAGAGCTGGACGAACGCAAGAGCACGGTGGCACAGGCCGAAGCCAACGTCGCAGGCGCCCAGGCGGCTCTCGAGGCCGCCGCGCTCAATCTAAATTTTACCAAGGTGACCAGCCCAATCGATGGGCGCGTCAGCCGCGCGGAGGTGACGCGCGGGAATTTGGTGACCGGCGGTACCAACGGCGGCACGCTGCTGTCATCGGTCGTCTCCATGGACCCGATTTATATTTATTTTGACGCCGATGAACAGAGCTATTTGCGATACACGCAGATGGCGCGCGGTGGTGAGCCGAGTTCGCGCGACTCCGGCAATGCGGTGCGGGTCGGATTGGCCAACGAGGACGGGTTTCCCCACCCCGGGTCCGTCGATTTCGTTGACAATCAACTGAATCCGCAGACCGGCACCATCCGCGCGCGCGCGGTGCTGCAAAACAAAGAGGGTCAGTTCACGCCCGGCTTGTTTGCGCGCGTGCAGTTGTTGGGGGGTGGAGAGTATTCAGCCATTCTGATTGATGATCGTGCCGTCAATACCGATCAAAGCCAGAAATACGTGCTGCTGCTCGGCGCCAATAACCAAATCGAGTACCGCAAGGTGAAGCTCGGTCGCGTGATTGACGGCATGCGCGTCGTGCGCGAGGGCCTCAAGGCCGGCGATGTGATCGTCGTGAACGGCGCGCAACGCGTGCACCCCGGAATCACGGTTACGCCGCAGCGCGTAAACATGGGGGCCGACGCGGCGCCTGCAACGGCCGGCGGGCCGGCCGCACCTTAAGGCCCATGCGATGAATATTTCCTCGTTCTTCATCGAACGGCCGATCTTTGCCACTGTCCTGGCCATTTTGATCACGGTTGCGGGCTTGCTCGCAATGCCGAATTTGCCCATCAGCGAGTACCCGGAGATCGTTCCGCCCACCGTGGTGGTCAGCGGTCAATATCCCGGCGCGTCGCCGAAGACCATTGCCGAGACTGTCATCACGCCGTTGGAACAGCAGATCAACGGTGTCGAAAACGCGATTTACACGAATTCCACCGCGACGCCGGACGGCACGTTCTCCATCACGGTGACCTTCAAGCTCGGCACCGATCTCGATATTGCGCAGGTGCAAACGCAGAACCGGGTGGCGCAGGCCGAGACGCGCTTGCCGGACGTCGTACGGCAAATCGGCTTGGTGACTCAGAAGCAGTCGCCCGACCTGACCATGGTCGTGTTTTTGAAGTCGGGCGATGGCCGCTACGACTCGCTGTATTTGCGCAACTACGCGGTCATTCAAATCAGGGACGTCTTGGCGCGCATCCCCGGCATGGGCGATGTGCGCGTCTTCGGCTCCGGCGATTACGCCATGAGATTATGGCTGGATCCGGGAAAGATTGCGGCGCGCAGCATGGATGTCGATGACGTACTGGCGGCCGTACGCGAGCAAAACGTGCAAGTTGCCGCGGGACAGATCGGCGGCCAGCCATCCCTCCCGGGTACGCAATTCCAATACATCGTCAATGCTCAAGGGCGTCTTCAGACCGAACAGGAATTCGGCAACATCGTGGTCAAGAGCGGCGCGAACGGCGAGACCACCTATCTGCGCGATGTCGCGCGCTTGGAGTTGGGGCCGGACAATTACGCGCTGCGCAGCATGCTGGATAGCGGTCCTGCCGTCGCCATCCCGGTTTTCCAGCTTCCCGGTGCGAATGCCCTGCAGTTGTCCGACGCCGTGCGCGTCAAGATGAAGGAACTGGAAAAGAATTTTCCGGAAGGCGTCAGTTACGAGATCGACTACGACCCCACTGTGTTTGTCCGCAGTTCGATCGAGTCAGTCATCCACACCCTGTTTGAGGCCGTGCTGTTGGTCGTCCTGGTCGTGGTGGTGTTTTTGCAGACCTGGCGCGCCAGCGTCATCCCGTTGGTGGCGGTGCCGGTCGCCATCATCGGCACGCTCGCGGTGCTGCTGCTGGCGGGATTCACGATCAATTCGCTGACCTTGTTCGGCTTGGTGCTGGCCACCGGCATCGTGGTCGACGATGCCATCGTCGTGGTGGAGAATATTGAGCGCAAGATTGAAGAGGGGCTAAATCCCCACGCGGCGGCGCATGCCGCCATGGGCGAGGTGACCCGGCCGATCATTTCCATCGCGCTGGTGCTGTGCGCGGTGTTCATTCCCGTCGCCTTTGTTTCCGGTCTGACCGGACAGTTCTACCGCCAGTTCGGTGTGACTATTGCGGCGAGCACCCTCATCTCGACTTTCAACTCGCTTACCCTTTCGCCGGCGCTCGCCGCGCTGCTGCTCAAGCCGCGCAATGCACAGCCCGATGTTTTCCAGCGCGGTATCAACAAGGTGCTGGGAGGCTTCTTCCGCCTGTTCAATCGCGGCTTCGAGAGTGCATCCGAGCGCTACGGTCATGGCGTGCGCCGGCTCACCGGAATCCGTGTCGTCGTGCTGTGCATTTTCGCCGGTCTGCTGGTTTGCACATGGGGGATTTTCCGGGTGGTGCCGGGCGGCTTTATTCCCGCGCAGGACAAACAATATCTGGTCGGCATCGTGCAACTGCCCGATGCCGCTTCGCTGGACCGCACCGAAAAAGTCGTGCGGCAAATGTCAGGCATGGCCAAGGACACTCCCGGCGTGGATCATGTGATCGGATTTTCCGGCCTATCGGTGCAGGGCTTCGTCAACCTGAGCAACACGGCGGTGCTGTTCTTTCCGTTGAAGTCATTTGAGGAGCGCAGAACCAAGGATTTATCGGCGGCCGCGATCGCTCAGGCGCTCAACAAGAAATTCTCGACCATCCAGGATGCGACCATATTCGCCGTGCCGCCGCCTCCGGTGCAGGGCCTGGGAACCACCGGGGGATTCAAACTGTTCGTGCAGGACCGCGCCGCTCACGGCTACGATGAGCTGGCGCGG
>DATNKC010000135.1:0-7603 GCA_035603615.1 Steroidobacteraceae bacterium
GGCCGGTGAGTAGAGCACCAGATCATCCGCGCTTGCTTTGGTCTGGCGCAGCGGCGTCAGGTCATCCAAGATCCAAAAGCCCCGTCCATGCGTGGCCGCAACCAGGTCATCGCCATGCACGGTGAGGTCGTGGATGGGCGTCACCGGCAGACCGTGTTGCAGCGGCGACCAATGCGCGCCGTCGTCGAAGGATAGGAATACGCCGAGCTCGGTGCCGGCGTACAGCAGGCCGCGGCGCGCCGGGTCCTCGCGCACCACATGCACGACGGCGCCGGCGGGAAGGCCGGCGGCAATGGAGACCCATGATTTACCCGAGTCGGCGGTCTTCCACGCATACGGCGCGATGTCATCGAGGCGGTGCCGGTCCACCGCAATATAGGCGACCGCCGCATCGAAATGCGAAGGCTCGGTCATGCTGACCGTGCTCCACGCCGGCATGGCCGCCGGTGTCACGTTGCGCCAATGCGCCCCGTCATCCTCGGTCATTTGCACCAGGCCATCGTCCGTTCCGAGCCAGAGATTGCCCTTGCGCAGCGGCGACTCGGCCAGTGCAAAGATCGTGTCGTAATACTCGACGCTGGTGATGTCCTTGGTCAGCGGGCCGCCCGAGGCGCTCTGTTTGGTTTTATCGTTGCGGGTCAGATCAGGGCTGATGATTTTCCAGCTCATGCCGTGATCGGTGGATTTCCAAAGAACTTCAGAGGCCGCGTAGAGCGCGTCGGGATCGTGCGGCGAGAGCATCAGCGGCGAGGTCCAATTGAAGCGGTGCTCAAGTTCGCTTGCAGGATGCCCTGAATTGTCGATCGGGTCGGGACTGATGTTCTGCGATTGTTGCGAACGAAAATCGAAGCGCGCGTACTGATTCTCAGCATCGCTGTAAATAATGTTCGGATTGCGCGGATCGGGGACCACGAAGCCGGACTCACCGCCGCCGGCGGGATACCAGTCGCGCGGCCCAATCACGCCCTCATCGTCGAAACTGGCGATGGCGAGATTGGAATTGTCCTGCTGCGCGCCGTAAACATAGTACGGAAAACGCTTATCCGTCGCGACGTGGTAGAACTGGCCGGTGGGTTGATTGTCCTGGGTCGACCAAGTATTGCCGCCATCGAGCGAAATGCTCGCGCCCCCATCGTTGGCATTGATCAAACTGTTGGAGTTATTCGGATCGATCCACAGTGCATGGTGATCGCCGTGGGTCGCGGAAACCAAATTGAAAGTCTTGCCGCCGTCGGTGGAGCGCAGCATGCCGGTGTTGAGGGCGTATACGGTATCGATGGCGTTGGGGTCCGCATAAATCTTCGAGAAGTACCACGCGCGCTGGCGCACGCGCCCGTCCTCGCTGACCCGGTGCCACTGCATCCCGGCATCGTCCGAGCGATAGAGTCCGCCTTCTTTCGCCTCGATCATGGCGTAGATGCGGCGCGAGTCGACGGCGGAAATCGCGATGTCGATTCGGCCCAAAATGCCTTCCGGCAATCCATGCGCGGTGAGTTGCGACCAGGTCAAACCGCCATCCATGGATCGATACAGGCCGCTCCCAGGTCCGCCGCTGGAAAAATTCCACGGCTGCCGGCGCACCTGCCAAAGCGCGGCATAAATGATCTTCGGATTGTGAGGGTCGGCGGCAAGGTCGATGGCGCCGGTCAGCTCATTTTTGTAGAGCACGCGACTCCAGCTTTTGCCCCCGTCGGCACTGCGAAACACACCACGCTGGGTATTGGGGCCGAAGGCATGGCCCACGGCGGCCACCAAAACGATATTAGGATCGACCGGATCCACGATCACCGCCCCGATTTGCCGTGTATCGGTCAAACCCAGATCGGTCCAAGTCTTGCCTGCATCGGTCGACTTGAACACCCCGCCGCCCCAGGTCACATCGCCGCGCATGTTGGCTTCGCCCGTGCCGACATAGAGGATGTCGGGATTGCTGCGCGCCACCGCGATGGCGCCGATGGACGAGGCTTTCTCAGCGTCGAATATGGGCTTCCAGGTTGCGCCGGCATCGATGGTCTTCCAGACGCCGCCCGCGGCTGCGCCAAAGTAGAAAACATTCGGTGAACCGGGGACGCCGGCCACGGCGACCGCGCGGCCGCCGCGGAAGGGACCGATACCGCGCCATTGCAGCGCGCTGTAAGCACTTTCGGGCGGCGCGGCAATGGCTGCTTGTTCCGCGGCCCAGAGGGTAGGGGCGGAACAGGCGAGTGCAAGACTGGGCAACAAAACTTTGACGATTTTTATCACGTTGCAAGATCCCTCAAATGCGATGCCGTATTCGGCGAGCTAGAAATCATATGCGGCGCCGGCATAGAAGCTTCGATCGCTCGCCGGCTCGAGCATTCCACCGAAAAGAAATACGCGCGAATAGTAGTGACGATTCGTGAGATTTGAAACGCCGCCCAGGATTCTGAAATGCCCGGCGATGACGTAGTCTCCCGCCAGATCGGCCACGGTGTAGGTCGGAATGTGGGCGGGCGTAGAGCCGATGGACTGATCGCTGTCCTGAAAATATTGAGATCCGACGGTGTCCACCACCAGACTGACCTTGTACAGCGCATCCTCCCGCGCCGTGATTCCCACTTTGAACACGCCGTGCGGTGCATAGGCGGGGATCCTGCCGGTCTGACCGGGCACAATGCTGCTCGTAAAGCGGGCATCCAGCAGGCTCGCATTGGCAAATGCGTCAAGGTGGAGGTTCGACCCAATCGTCGAGAACAGGCGCAACAGATCGTAGTCGCCCTCGAGTTCGACCCCGCGGCTGCGCGTATTGCCCGTGTTGACATCGATGGTTTCGGTCTCCGTGAGTTGTTCGGACTCAATGCGGTTTTTGACATTGACTTGAAACACACTCACATCGTAGTACAGCCCCAAACTGGGCCAGCCGTGCACACCGGCTTCATAGGTCAAGTACTTGGTGGGGTCCGGATTGTTCGTGGAGGAGAAATTGCTGAACGGACTCGCGATATCGAGATAGCGCAGGGGACGGAAGCCTTGAGAGACATTCAGATAAGTCTCGTTGCCATGACCGAAATCATTGCCAATACCGATGCCGAATAGCGGAATGTTCTTGGTGTAGGTTGCATCTACCAGCGACGGATGCGGAGCGAGAGACTCTTGTGTGCTCAGTTCTTCATGATCGAATCTCGCGGATGTCACCAAATGAAAGTACTCAAACCGGAACACGTTCTCCGCAAACAGCGCGCCATACGTGGTCTTGCGCGCATCGTCGTAGAAAGGGGTCCCCGATCCGTCGTCCTTGTCTACGACCGGGTTCGGTGTGACCCACTCGTTGTACGGACTTCGAGACGTGTACAGCGTGTAACCGACGGTCAAGGCGTCGCCGGCGCCCCAGCGATGCAGCCATCGGCCATCCAGGCCGGTGTAGTTGAAGCGCTGGCCGCTGAGTGTGGCGCCGGTGCCCACCGGAGGGACATCAGCGGTGTAGGTGTCTGAGCGTGTCCACAGATCCTGATAGCCCGACCAGAGCTTTTGGGTGTACGAGTCCTTGTCGCTGAATTTGTTCTCATACGTGAGGACTGTCGTGTAGCGATCCGCCCACAGACGATCGTCCGGCGTCGTGGTCTGATTGTGATTCGCAAGAAACTGCGCACCGCTCATGAGGCCCGCCAAGCCGCTGTCGAGAGAATAGGCGTGGAAATCCAGGCTCAGCCTTTGTGCGTCGAACCCATAACCGAGATGTAAATCGCCCGCATTCAGCACGTAGTCGCCGTTTTGACGTTGTCCGTCCGATTGACGGCGCGAGAAGTCCGCCAGATAGTTCCAGTCCCCGTCGGTGCCGGAGATCTTGTTGAAGCTGGAAAAAAGCGAGTTACTGCCGCCGACTTGCTCCGATGTCCCGGCGAGCGGGCGCGTGGAGGGTTGCTGCGAGATAAAATTGATGACGGGTTGAGGTTCGGGGCCATAGAGCAACCCCGATCCGGCGCGGATCATTTGGACCGAGCCGAGGGTCTGCGGCACCGGAAGGGTGTAAATCGTCGGGTAGCCGATCCAATCCATCTCCAGGGGAATTCCGTCCTGCATCAGCAGGACATATTCGCTTTCCTGCGGATTGCCGAGACCGCGATAGCTTAAGTTCAACTCCGTCGGATTTTGCTGTTCTGCCAGGACAATGCCCGGCAGCCGGTCGAACAGCTCGCGTTGATTGTTGTCAATGATGGTCGGCACGTCATTCAACTGCACGACGCTGGTCTTCTTGGTCACCGTAATCGTTGGCCCGTCCACCTCGGGTAAGGAATGGGCGTAGCGAGTCCGCCGATTAAAAAGCCAACGCTTGCCCTCAACGTACACCGAGTCGAGCGTGTCGTCTTGAGCAGCCCCCTTGGCCTTGTCCTTCGAGGCGGGCTTGGCGGTCGACGTCGAATCGGGCGATGCGGCCGAATCGGACGATGTAGCCGAATCGGGTGATCCAGCCGGGTCCGGGGTCTCGGCCATGGCCATCGAGGCTGACGCCAGCATGAAGCTCAGCAGGCGCACGAAAATCTTAGTGCCGACGCGGTTATACGCGTGCACAGCTGGTCCAACTTTAATCATTAAACTCGCACGGCAACTTTTGCCGCGTATCTTAGCTGTTATCGGCCCGTGAAGAATGACTTCGTGGCCGCGAAGCAAAGGGGAGCGACCAACATCGTATGATAGGCCTCGGCAACCGCCAGTGTGCCGCCATCGGTTGCGCCTTGCGAAACAGCGGTCGCGGCAACGAGCGCCTTGGCGATCGCGAAGTCCTGTTTCAAGTTGGCATAGGGATCGTTCGGAACTGCCGCGGCTTCCAGATCGAGCACGCTGACCGGCGCTGAGGGCGCCTGAGCAGCCCAATAGCTTTGCATGAGCTGAGTGTTGAAAAAGAAAACGAGTGGGTCGACATCGCCGCCGCATAACAGGACCGGGGCCGTGGGAACCCAGTTTCGCAAGTCATTTTCTTGCAGCGCCTGCCGCCAGGGAAGGCCCGGGGCCGCTGCGGCGACACCGGTGGTGATGGCGGGAAAGCCGCCATCGGGATGCGCCTGTGCATCCTCGAGGTAGGAGAGGCGATAACTATTTTGCATCAGATTGCCCGCGCCGAACCCGAGCGCAAACACCTCGGCAAGATCCGAAGGGGTAGTGGGCGGCGTTATCGAGGCGAATTCAGGCGCGGGCGGCGTGGGACTGTACAACGCATATTCCGGAAGCTTGCCCTCCGCATAGAGTTGGCTGCGCGGCGTGGTGCTCGGCAGCAGTGTCTGAATGCCAGTCGCATATTGCGGTTCGAATATGTCGGTGGGGTTCGCGTACATATTGCCATACACGGTCTGATAAGCACCGAGCAGCAAGGCGGAGGAAACGGTGGCATCGCCATTGACCTCGCCATAAAACACCGCGTCGACAAAAGCGGCCAGCGCATAAGGCCCTGACATCGGCGCCGCAGCCGTGACGTTCATGCCGGCCGCCTGCATGGCTCGATGCGTGGCCATGGCCACATAGCCTCCCTGCGAGTAGCCGGTAATGAATAACTGACCGTTATCCTTGACCGTCGTCAGCGAGGCCAGCGGCAGCGCCGTGCGCGCCGCGGTCAGCGCATCGATCATGTCCTTCGATTGTTGATCGGCGATCAAATAGGGATGATATGGCAGGGCCGAGGTGTCGTAGCCGGCGTAGTTCGGCGCCACCACGATGTAGCCTTGTGATGCAAACAAGGCAGCCAGAGAAATCGTTTCGGCATTTTGCAAATCCGCCATGTTGAAGGCGCGATCGGTGGTGGTGCCGTGCGCGTACAAAACGATGGGGCGCTCGCCGCTGCAGTTCGCGCCGAGTCCGCTTGGAATCATGAGGACCGCGGAGGCCGTGGTGGCTTCGCCGGCGCCGCCGACTGTGGCGTATTGGATGTGATAGAAAACGATATCGCAAAGGGGGGCGCTGCTGACCGACAGCAACAACTGGTTGATGGGCAGTTCGAGTTCGGTGAGGAGCGCCGAAATCGTGAAGGTGGACAGAAGCTCGGGCGGAGTCTGCAGCAGCGTACCGCGCGCCGGGGGCGCGCTTGGATTCGAGCCGGTCGCACCGCCGCCACCGCCGCCGCCGCAAGCGGCAAGGGCGAGTGCAGCGATCAATGCTAGGTGATGCCGTTTCATGTGCTGTAGGGGTTAGGGTCCCAAACTGTGATCGAAGTTCAACTTAGCCGCCATTTCACAGGTTAAGCCCATTGACTTGCGTGCGCGCTGTCCCCATAGGGTGCAGCATCAATCGGCCGGAGCGTGTATTGAGCCTTTCACCCTCGAATCTCGATCAGGGGCCGGATCCGCCGGCTGCCGCCGTGGTCTTTCGGGGTTCAAAACTACTTTGTCAGGAATACAGCCTGGTGCTCGAGGCTCGAGGCATCGAACATGAGACAGAGCAGGATCAGAGTTCCTGGATATTGAGCGTGCCTGCCGGGATGCGTCATCGGGCGTATGAGGAACTCAACCGCTATTCCGTTGAGCGCGGCGTTAGGCGCAGCGTTCCAGAAGTAGTCCAGCCGCACTCGGGTGGCGCAATCGGCGTGTTCCTGTACGTGCTGATTCTTTTGTTGACGGCTTATTGCGCCGGCAACGCGACCTTCGGCGCCGACTGGCTGTCGTTGGGTTCGCTGGATGCCGGTGCGCGCGGCGAATGGTGGCGAGCCGTGACGGCATTGACCTTGCATTTGGACCAGGAACATTTGCTCGGCAATGTGCTCTTCGGCGCCGTTGCGGGCCTTGCGGCGAGCCGGCTGCTGGGACCTGGCGTTGCCTGGGCGGGCATCCTGGGCGCGGCCGCACTGGCAAACTACGCAGAAATTCTCGTTACGCCCATCACGCATCGGGCGGTGGGTGCCTCGACGGCCGTATTCGCGGCGTTGGGAATGCTCTCGGGTATGGCGTGGCGGCAGCGCCTTACGTTGCGAGAACGCCTGTGGTATCGCTGGGCGCCGCTCATCGCGGGAATTTGCCTCTTAACGTTGCTCGGTGCGGGCAGTGCACACGTGGATGTGCTGGGACATGCGCTGGGATTTCTTTTCGGTTTGGGGGTGGGCTGGATCTTTGTTCGGACCGGCGTTTCCAACAATCGAGAGCCCCGCGTGCAGCTCATCGCGGGCCTCGGCGCCGTGCTGCTCGTGTGCGCGGCTTGGGTTTTCGCGTTACGGCATTACCTGTGATTCAAAAAAGCTCATCGGTATGGTCGAAAACGCGATCGCTGGATCGTCGTCCTGTAGGACAGCAAACCGGAGGACGAGATGAAAGTCATGGTATTGGTCAAGGCAACCAAAGACAGCGAAGCGGGGGTCATGCCGACACAGACCCTGCTGGCCGAGATGGATAAATTCAACCAAGAGCTCACAAAGGCCGGTGTCATGCTTGCGGCCGATGGTCTGCGCCCGAGTTCTGAAGGCAAGCGCGTGCAGTTCTCGGGCCGCAATCGAACCGTGGTGGACGGTCCGTTTACCGAGACCAAGGAACTCGTGGCGGGTTTCTGGCTTTGGCAGGTGCGTTCAATCGAAGAGGCGCTGGAATGGGTCAAGCGCTGTCCCAACCCCATGCCCGGGGACTCGGAAATCGAGATTCGCCCGCTATTCGACAGCAGCACCTGGGAC
>DATNKC010000136.1:0-4393 GCA_035603615.1 Steroidobacteraceae bacterium
GGCTTTCTGGAAGGAGATCGACGACAAGACTTTCGGTAAAGGATTCGATTGCTTTGCCAAGGATGCCATCGGAAACCTCGGTGTTGCCGATTGGCATGGGCGCGAGGCGATCCGCGAAAACCTGCGCGCGTTCATTGATACGGGCTTCACGGCGCACCACGACGTCCTCGAATACTGGGATGGGGGGTTGCTGAAGATCTTCCACGGCATCGTCACCATGACGCCGGACGACGGTAGCAAGCCGATTGTGAAACCGGTGATGTCCCACTTTTTCTACATGGACGAGAAGGATCCCACCAAGGTGCGACTCTGGGTTGGGGCAGTCGGTCCTGTTCAGTTCTGAATCCCGCCACACTTGTAACTCCCACCCCTCGAGGCTTCGCATCGAGACTATCGGTCAATGCTGACGCACGGCATCGTTTCAACAGCCCGATAGGAGAAATGTCATGTTCGATATTCTGCACAGAGTGGGAATCAAGGCGCCCCTAAATGAGGTTTACCAGGCATTGGCCACGCGCGAAGGCGCGGCGGCCTGGTGGACCACCGATACGCAGGGGCAAAGCAAAATCGGCGGATTGCTCAAGTTCCGCTTCAGCAGCGATGGCAAGGAGATCGGCGGCTTCGACATGAAGGTTCTCGAGCTGCAGCCCGGCAAGCGCGTGGCCTGGCAGGTGGTTGAGGGACCCGCAGAATGGGTCGGAACAAAGATCAGTTTCGATCTCAAACAAGAAGATGACTATGCCATCGTCCTGTTCAATCATCAGGGTTGGAGAGAACCGGCGGAATTCATGCACCACTGCAGCACCAAGTGGGCGATTTTTCTGATGAGCCTGAAGTCACTGGTGGAGACCGGGAAGGGCAATCCGAGCCCCGACGATGTCAGGATCGGCAACTGGCACTGACGATACATTCCGTCTCGCCGGCATGCTGCTTTGCAGCAGGCATCGTTCTTGGCGATTGTCTTCGCGGGCATACCCATTTTCCGAAGAAAAGCGCTCTAATCATTTAGGGGGAATTGTCGACCTGGGGGTTGGGAGTGGGAGCACCTGACAATCGCAGCTTCGTCGCGGGCATTGCGGCCCGGTATGGACCGCGGCTGCGCCGCTTTTTGTCGGTGCGGCTGCGCAATGCGGCGGACGTCCCCGATCTTGCCCAAGAGGTGTTCTTACGATTGTTGCGCGTCAACGGCTGCGAGAACATTCGCAGTCCGGAGGCCTATCTTTTTACGATTGCCAGCCATGTGATTCATCAACACGCGGTGCGCCGCTCGAGCGAGCCGGTGTCGGTGGACGTCGCGGACGTTTTTTCGGAGCTCAAGACCTCCGCGAGCGACGATCCGTCTGACCAGGCTGCTCACGCACAGCGGCTCGATGAACTCGAGCACATGCTTGGCTTTTTACCCGCACGCGTCGCGACCGCGCTGGTTTTGCACCGTGTGGCCGGTTATTCAGTGCAGGAGGTTGCAGATGAACTGGGCGTATCCCGAGAGACCACCAAGAAATATCTTGCCCGTGCCGTCGAGCATTGCCGGAATCTGCGAGCCAACCAAAACACCATGAAACCATGAAAGTGGCACTCTCGAACGGCAGAACTCACCCGGCGATCATCGCCGAAGCGTCCGCGTGGTTCATAGAATTCCGCGCCGACGACGTGGACGGCGACGCGCGCTTGCGCTTCATCGAGTGGTTGCGCCGCTCGCCCGAGCACATTCACGCTTATCTCGAGATATCCGGCGTGTGGGCGGATCTTCCCACGGCCGATCCGGAAGGGAAAATCGATATTGCGGCGCTGATCGAACGGGCGCGCAGTGCCCCGGATGTGATCGAACTGCCTGCGGACCGGCGGCGTCCGAACTCAGCTCCTTCCGCCGAGAAACCGCGCGCGGCGTGGCGGTCGCGGCGTTCCGCGCTGGCGCTGGCGGCTGTCGTGTTGCTGGCCGTCGCGGCCGTGATTTTCCTTGATCTCGGTAAGTTCAACGGTGTCTACACCACGGGTATCGGCGAGCAGCGCACCGTGCAACTCCTCGACGGATCGACGGTCGAGCTCAACGCGCGATCGACAATTCAAGTTCGTCTCAGCGCGCAGCAACGCGACGTGACACTGCTCGAAGGCCAGGCCTTGTTTCGCGTCGCGAAAGACAAGCAGCGGCCCTTTGTGGTGCGCGCGGGCGATGCGCAGGTGCGCGCGGTCGGAACCGAATTCGATGTTTACAAGAAACAGGCCGCGACGGTCGTCACCGTGGTCGAGGGCCGCGTTGAAACCTACGACGATCTGAACAGTCCCGGGACGGCCGCCATCGTTTTATCCGCGGGCGAACAACTCACGGTCCTGCCGCACGTCGTCACCAAACCCACCCGCACCGACACGGCGATCGCCACCGCGTGGGTGCAAAAGCGTCTGATTTTCGAAGAAACGCCACTCAGCGATGTGGCAGAGGAGTTCAATCGCTACAATCGGCGCCCCTTGACCATCGATGGCGGTGAATTGGGAAGTCTCAAGATTAGCGGCGTCTATTCTTCGACGGATCCCGCATCGCTCATCAATTTCTTGCGCAGCCAGAACTCGATTCAAGTAGTCGAAACGGAGAAGCAAGTGCGCGTCCTTCGCCGCGAAACGCGCTGACATACCCATTTACTATGTGACAACGCTCTACTCCAATCGGGATCGGCGGCCGCGTTGGCTGGCCGCCATCGGAGGCCCCGCGAGAGGCGCGTGGGCGCTAATACGTATTGCTGTTGTCGCCGCCGCCGTCTGTTTTTATATCGCCGGTCCCGCCCACGCGAATAGCGCGAGCGCAGCCGTCCGTGAGCCGACACATATCGCCGCGCAGGACTTGGGTCCCGCACTCAAGCAATTGGGCTTGAGCCGGGGATTGCAGGTCCTGTATTTGTCGAACACCGTGCGGGACATACGCACCAACGGTGCGAACGGAAACATGACGGCGAATGAAGCCTTGCAACAGTTGTTGTCGGGCACCGGACTGACGTATCGCTATCTTGACGACAATACCGTCACCGTCATTCCGATCTCGACTTCCGCGCTCAACGACGGGGCCGGGGTTTCGCTGCAAGCGCAGTCCGGCGCCACAATCCCCGCAACGCCGGCGGACGAGACGAAACGCTCCGACAGGTTGTTGCTGGCGCAGGGGCCCCCGACTGCGGCGTCGCAGCCGGCGATGACGGCGGCAGCGGAAGCGGGGCCTCTGCAAGAAATCATCGTCACCGGATCGCGGATCGCCTCTCCGAACGAGGTGAGCACGAGCCCGATCCAGGTCGTCTCCTCGAAATCGATTCAGGTATCCGGGAAAACCGACATCAGCGACATCATCACCCAGCTGCCGCAAAACTATAATAACGATCTGGGCCAAGATCTCGGCAATGGGACCTCCGGATTGGCGACAGCCGGCGGCGTCGCTACAGCGGACCTGCGCGGCCTCGGACCGGCACGCACGCTGGTACTCATCGACGGCCGGCGTCTCGGCGTGGGTTCCCCGAATACCGCCATCGCACAGCCGGCGCCGGACCTCGATCAAATTCCAGCCGGGTTGGTTGAGCGCGTCGAAGTCGTCACCGGCGGGGCATCCGCCGCATACGGATCGGATGCGATCGCCGGCGTGGTGAACTTCATCATGAAGAAAGATTTCCAAGGCGTTCAGTTGGACGGCCAAGTGGGCGAGTACTGGCACGACAACCACGACACCATCGTCCAAAACCTGGTCCAACAATTCGGGGGCACGCCGCCGACGGGCACAGCCCAGGACGGCCGAAACAAAGCCTTCGACCTGCTCATGGGCACGAACTTTGCGGACGGCAAGGGCAATGTCACGGCTTTCTTGAGTTACCGGCATGCCGATCCGGTCGCCAGCAGCCAACGCGATTTCGGCGCCTGCCAGTTGGATCCCGTTCAGGACGCCAATAAAAACGTCACCGGGCTGGCGTGCGGCGGCTCCTCCAACTCGAACTGGTTTGAACCGGCGTCCGGACCCAATAAGGGAGCCGTCTACAGCGTCTCGGGAACGAGTTTCGTTCCGTACGGAAGCGTGGCGACCACGCCGCCCGCGTCTTACAACTCGCAGCCCTTCATCTATATGACGCGCGAGGACGATCGCTACAACGCCGCGTTCATGGCGCACGAGGAGATCAACGAGTGGTTCCAACCTTATGCCGAATTCTTTTTCATGGACGACAAGACGCACGAGCAGGTGGCGCCCGCCGCGTTGTTCAAAGACAGCAATCCGCTTGATCCGACCGGTGCGGGTGACTACTACGTCAATTGCAGCAACCCCTTGCTCAGCTCGCAGGAGCAAGGAATCCTTTGCACGCCGGCGCAGATTGCGGCAGATGCCGCGAACCCCGGCTCTGCCACCGCACAGGTACGGATAGGCCGGCGCAAC
>DATNKC010000137.1:0-6414 GCA_035603615.1 Steroidobacteraceae bacterium
AACCCAGGGCCATCAACTCTTCGCGAATGCCGTTCAGCGGCGCCTCGAGATTGCGCTGGATGTCGTTCGACAATGCCTTCAGTGGCGAGACGTACACCACGCGCGTCTCGTCCGGCAGCGGTGCTTGGAGCCCTTCCTTCACCAGTTGATCGATGGCCGACAGAAACGCCGCAAAAGTCTTGCCGGATCCCGTTGGTGCGGCCACCAGGACATGTTCGCCGGCGGCCAGCGCCGGCCACGCCCGGATTTGCGCATCCGTGGGCGCATCAAAGGTCCGCGAAAACCAAGCGGCAACTGCGGGGTGTAAGGAGTTGAGTACGCTCACAGCTTTTCTCGAGGGGGGACCTGGTCATTTTACCAGGAAAGGCCGCATCGATCGCAGGATGTATACTGACCCTGCGGTCGGGCGCACGTAGCCAATAAGACAACGACGAAGGAGGACCACCATGAGCGTAGCCATTCACCCCGCCGTGGACAAAGGCGTCAAGGCCGGCAATCCCTCGTTCGCCGGCGGTACGCTTAAGTGCCAGTGCGCACAAGCGCCGGTTTCAATCACCATCAAGGGCAACGTGGCTTTCAATCACGTCTGCGGCTGCACCAAATGCTGGAAGCCCAAGGGCGCCACGTTTTCATTGGTAGCCGTGGTCCCGCGCGACAAGTTATCCGTCGGTGCGAACGCACAGAAATTAAAAGTCGTCGATGCGTCGACGGCGATTCAACGTCACGCCTGCAGCGGTTGCGGCGTGCACTTGTACGGCCGCATCGAAAACAAGGGCCATCCGCTTTACGGTTTTGATTTCATCCATCCGGAGCTCTTCGACGCGAACGGCTGGGCGGCACCGGAATTTGCCGCCTTCGTCTCCTCGGTGATCGAGTCCGGAACCCAGCCCGACCAGATGGGCGCCATTCGCGCGCGGCTCAAGGAGCTCAAGCTCGAACCCTACGACTGCTTGTCGCCGCCGCTGATGGATATGATCGCGACGCATACCGCGAAGGCCAAGGGCGTTCTCAAAGCCTAGAAGGCCAGAAGCCTAGGCTCACGGATTCCTAAAGCAGTTCGATCGTCCCGACAGGGCGCAGTCCTGCAGGCGCGCCATGCCTCCCAAAGTGTGCGTCAGGAATAACCCCGCCAGCATCAGAATCAAGATCAACGCAAGTCCGATGAGTGCCGCGCGCCGGCTCGCCGGAGGCTGCTCGGGTGTTCGCTCTGGGGGCTGCCAGGGGTCTGGATTCCTCATGGCTTATTTTAACTCCACGCCGGGAGCCGGTGGTTGTCCTCGTCCCCAGATAACTTCGATGTGTCTTATATACAACGGGTACATCGGCATCTTCCTGGCGGTCAAATCAGGCGGGTGGCGTCGTTTGTCAATCAAATGTCGTGCAAAGCGTGGTGCTTGCCGCACGGTTTCCGTAGGCTCAAGATACGCAAATGGGGAAATGCGTCCACAGGGTGTGGGTACCTTGATATCGGCTTTGGGTAGCTTGTGTCTGGGGTTAATAACAGAAGAGTAGTAGCGCCGCGCTTGTTTTGACGCGGCGCCAATACGCATGAAGAGAACTCAATGATTGATGCGAGGGCCGTCTTGTAGCAGGCAAGGCACGGCCTGTCGTGATTGGCATGCCGTGCCCTCCAATCTTCATCAAAAATCGCCGCAATAAGGCGAGAAAAAGGGGGAAACGACATGTCTTCTAATATCAGTAGGCGTGGAATTCGAACGCGGCAGGGACGTGCTGCGCTAATCAAGGCAAGCTCATGCGGTGCGTCCGCGCTCAGCCTTGCCGTGCTGACAATCCTGCACACCGGCCCGGCGATGTCCGCAGAGGCGGCCGCGGAAGCGGCGGTGGACGACACGGGCCTGACGGAGATCATCGTCACGGCGGAGAAACGCTCTGAGAACCTCGAGCGGGTACCGGCCTCCATCACCGCGTTCACCGCCAAATCGCTCGACCTGCAAGGCATAGCGTCGGTTCAAGACATGACCAACTTCGCGCCGGGCCTGTACTACACCACCTACGATAATCGCCCTTACATGCGCGGCATCGGTCGCAACACCGACAATCTGGCGATCGAATCCGGCGTCGCCGTCTATGTTGACGGTATTTATAATGGCGCCAACGCCTCCACCATCTTGCAGAACTCCACGCTCTTCGTCGACGAGATCCAGGTTCTGCGCGGTCCGCAAAACACCTTGTTCGGTCGCAACGCCGACGGCGGCACGATCGACTATGTCTCCAAGCGCCCCACCAACGACTTCGAGGCCGAGGTCCGCACCGGCTACGACAGTTTCCAAAAGGCCTTCGTTGAAGGCGCTTTTTCTGGACCGATCAGCGACTCCGTACGTTATCGCTTTGGTGCCAACTACACCAACCAGACGGGCGATGGCTTTTACAAGAACTTGAGCGGCGTTGACGAGGGCGGCGGCGTCGCGCAGGGAGGTAACGGCACCAGCTATCACATCGAGGGCCAACTCGAAGGCAACATCGGTTCGGTTTTCGACTGGTGGACCAAGGTCGCCACGAGCGACTACGACGTTAGCTACCATACTGAAACGCTGCTAGGACCGTTGGACACGCGCGAATTCCCCGCGCCTTTGTTTCCGAACCCGACTTTCGGCACCTGCGCGCTGCCAGGGGGCGCCGGCGGCCTCAGTTGCGCCGGGAACCCGGACACGATTGTCAATGTCCTTGCCGGCAAAAACACCATTGCCGGAAATCCCAGCTCGCTTGGGACCGGGACATTCGACTCCGGCTTCCAGTCGCAGTCCAAGCAACAGAACAATTGGATCTTTGCCACGCATCTGACCTTTCATGCCGATGGGTTCGACGTCAAATACCTGGGCGGCTATCAGAAGTTCAATTACGACCTCACGGCACCATGGAACAACGTCCAGGGCACCTCCAGCGGAGTTTTGGGATACTCCCTGCAGGGACCTGCGGCGGTTACGCCGCTGTGCGGCCTTTTCTTTGGTGCTACTAATCTTGCTGGGTGCACTCAAAATCTTCAGGTCAACTCGGCTCACAACAACTTCACGTTCGATGAGTACGAGCAATTTTTCAGTAACGAGGTGGACATCGCCTCCACCGGGTCGGGACCGTTGCAGTGGATTGGCGGTCTGTATCAATTTCACGAGAAATATACGCAACCCATTAATGTGAACAGCCCGGACCAGGCACAACTCGCGACGCCCTATAATTTCCTTGCCCTCGTAGGCGGATTAACCGGCGTTATTCCTATCCAGGACTCGCTCGTGTCGGCCGCGCCAAACCCGACGCGCTCGGCGTACAACGAATACACCGCGCTCGCAGAGGACTCCTACGGAATTTTCGGTCAAATCGATTGGCAGGCGAGCAGCCAATTCAAAATCACCACCGGCCTGCGCTACTCCTACGATAAAAAGGATGGCGATCAAGCCTTTCGGATCATGGCATTCGACGCCGAGACGCTCATTCCGGGCGTTCCCCTGGGTGTGAACATGTTCGGCGCCAACACGCCGGCGTTCGATATCACGGGTGTGGCCACGACTTGCAATGGCCAGAGTTACCGCGGTACCGGCCCTTGCACCATTAACGCCGCCGGCGCGGCGCAGACGTCGCTGGACGCTCATTGGGATGCCGTCACGGGTGTCGCCGGCGTCTCTTGGACACCGGCCCCGGACATCCTCGGCTACGCGAAATACAGCCGCGGCTACAAGGCCGGCGGCTTCAACTCCGGTATCAACGCAGTCGATCCCGAAACGGCCGCGGAAACGGTGGACGCGTTCGAAGTCGGCTACAAGCAGACCATCGGACGGACCTTCCAGGCGAATCTGGCCACCTTTTACTACAACTACAAGAACGACCAGCAGCCGCTCGGAGAACTCGATCCGACCACCAACGTGATCAACACCATCATTGTCAATATTCCCGTCGTGCACACCTACGGCGCTGAACTGGAAACCGTTTGGAATCCGATCACCGACCTCGATATCCTCCTGAACTATGCGTACCTCCACGCAACCATTTCCAGCACGAATGGTGTGTGCTACCAGGATGCTGCCGACCCGCTGGCGCTTGCGCCCGGCGCGAATACAGGCGGTTGCAAGGCGGGTTCCGGTTTGCAGAACCTCGTGGGCTCGACCCTCCCCGCCTCGCCGCGCAATAAGGTCGCATTGAGCACAATCTATACTTTTCACTTCAACCCGGGTTCTTTGGCGCTGGACGGCACCTACATCTGGCGGGATCAGACCTACGACTCGGTCTTCAATCGTCCGTATAATTTGGCGCCGTCCTACTCCCTGGTGAACTTGCGTGCAATCTGGACCGACACCGCCAATCGCTACAGCGTGATTCTGTATGCCGACAACGTCTTCAACAAAATCGGCGAGGATGCCCAAGGCGGCTTGGCGGTTACGGCTGCGGGTCCGGCGCAAGTCATCGATCCCTTGGTTAGCTACACCCCCCCGAGGGTTTACGGCGTGGAATTGCGGTACCGCTTCCACTGATCCGACAGCGGGTTGCTGACTCGTGCCTGGCAAATCGGAGCGGGCACGAGAGGTGGCGGCGCTTTTAAACGCCGCCGCCGCCTGTTATGCGCAAGGTCGCTTTGACGACGCTGCCGATCTTTACCGAAAGGCCGCTACCGCCGATCCTAAAGACCTGCGGCCCATCTATTCGCTGGCGCTCATCGATATCCGGCGCGGCCGATTGGAGAACGCCCGGCAACAGTTGAAGACCGTGGCCGCCCAAGATCCCAACTTCTACCCTGCGCAGCAAAATCTGGGAGCGGTTTGTCAGAACCTCAATTTGTGGCAGGAGGCGGCCGATGCGTACAGTCGCGCGCTGAGCTTAAATCCCACCGCCGTGGAGACTCATTTCAGCCTGGCGCGCGCGCTGGCGGTGCGGGGGCGAGCGGGGGAATCGAGCGCCTGCTATCGCGCTCTGACCGCTAATCCGTCGGTGCGGCTTCGCGCTCTCACGCGCCTCGCGGTGCTCGATCCGGCGGCGATCAACGAGCAAGATCTGATCGACTTACAGCGCGCAGCGGATGATCCGGCGACGGCGTCTGCGACGCGGATCGAAGCGTATTTCGCGCTTGGCGTGGGCCTGGAGGAGCGCCGCGCCGATCAGGCCGCGTTCTCCGCCTTCGAAGCCGGCAATCGCCTGAAGCACGGCGCCCTGATGGCATCGGCGGACCCCGCGGCACGGCCCGACGTGGCGGAGCGTGAACACGACCTCGCGGCGCGCTTCGTGGTCGAGCGATTTGACGAGGCGTTCCTGCAGCGCGCAGCGCGCCGCGGCAGCACAACGGCCGCTCGCGGCAGCACAACGGCCGCTCGCGGCAGCACGTCGGCTGCTCGCGAGAGCACATCGGCGGCGCCGATCTTCGTCGTCGGCATGCCGCGCTGCGGATCCAGCCTCATCGAGCAAATCCTCTCGAGCCATCGTGACGTGCAAAGCATGGGGGAAACCGCGGCACTCTCCGTGGTGGATCAGCACTTGGCGGGACCAGAGCCGCAGATCCACTGGGGTGATCTTGCTGAAGCCTACCTGAGCTCAATGCGTCAACGCGGTTGGAAAGGTGCTGATCGCTTCGTTGATAAGACCCTGGAGAATCATTTGCGCGTCGGCATGATTCACTTGATGTTCCCGAGGTCGGTGATCTTGGAGAGCACGCGTGACCCGATTGACACCTGCCTGTCCTGTTATCGCCAGTTATTCACCGAGGGAAATGAGACGCTCTACGACCTGGGCCAAATCGGACGAGCCTACGTTCGCTATCGTCGTGTGATGGAGCATTGGGAGCGCGTGTTGCCAGGCCGGGTGATCCGGGTGGAGCACGAAAAACTGGTGGCCGATCCCGAAGGACAAATCCGCTGGCTTGTCACGGACGCATGCAAGCTGGACTGGGACCCCGCATGCCTGCGCTTTCATGAGACGGCAGGTGTTGTCCGCACCGCCAGCGCCGCCCAAGTTCGCCGCCCCCTATTTTCAACGTCCATCGGAAGGTGGGGACGATTCGCAAACGAACTTGAACCCCTTTTGAAGGCATTGGGACCTTACGCTCGCGGCGCTTCCGGCTAGCGCACTTCCGGTCGGCTCGCTTGCGCCTTCCTTGATTTTCGCAAAATGCAGGGTTTCCCTTCGGAGCGCCGGCAGGGATTTTTCTTTGTGGCTCGTATACCACTAATATAGCCACGTCTTCCTGGCGGTCAGATCGATCAATTGAGCGCCGTTTATCAAGCACGTGGCGTCATTTGTCAATCAAATGTCGCAGAAAGCGTGGTACTTGCGCCACGGTTTCCGTAGCCTCACCATACGCACCGGCGGGAGTGCGTTCACCTTATCGCAGGCCAGGTGTGGCGGCGCAACGAAGTCGCGCAAAATTCAATCGATTAACACTTATAGGACCCCATGACCAATCAAATTCTGACCTTG
>DATNKC010000138.1:0-5772 GCA_035603615.1 Steroidobacteraceae bacterium
CCGCAAACTCGGGCTCCGGCAGGCCGCTATCCTGGATCAGGCCGTCTGCCGTGAAGCGAATCTCGCCGGCGGGTGCCACGATTCGGGTACAGGTATTGCCGAACACATCGAGATAGGTGTCAGGAACGAGATAGGGCTGCGTAATCATCTGATCCGGGCGCAGCAGGTCCGCCGTCCGGCTTGAATGAACGTGCAGCATCAAGATCATCGGCACGGGCTGCGGACACGAGTACACCAACTCGTAGCCAAAGCGGATTTTCATGCAAAGTCCTCCTCGGCTGATAAGGTAAGTTCATCCCGTTGCTGTTTATGGCATGCGCGCATGAGTGTTCCCGTAGGAATTCGCTCCGACCGCGCGTAGGCGCCATGCGCTGAACGCCGTACACCTTGAATTTTCGGTACCATCGCAGCGCGATGAAAACCTTCCACTGCACGCACTGCCAAAATCTGGTCTTCTTCGAGAACGTGCGCTGCCTCAACTGCGGCCATTCGCTCGCCTTCCTGCCGGATTTAGGATTCATGGGTGCGCTCAGCGAACGTCCTGACGGCCTGTGGCGGGCCGAACTGGACGCCGCCGACTCGCGCGGCTACCGCCTGTGCGCGAATTACGATCAAGTCAGCGTGTGCAACTGGGTCGTTCCGGCCGACGACTCCGGCGCCTTTTGCGGATCCTGCCGACTGAATCGCGTCATTCCGGACCTGTCGAGCGAGCGTAATCGGGTGGCCTGGTTTCGGCTCGAGGTGGCCAAGCGGCGACTGCTCTACACCTTGCTCGGGTTATGGCTGCCGATCGAACCGAAGGCCGCCGGCGCGGATTCGGGCCTGGCGTTCGAGTTCCTGGAGGATTCAAGCGATGGCGATGCCAAGCGTGTATTGACAGGACACGACAATGGATTGATCACCATCAACATAGCCGAGGCGGACGATGTGCATCGCGAGAGGGAGCGCGCACTACAGAAAGAGCCCTACCGCACCCTTTTGGGGCATTTTCGCCATGAGATTGGCCACTATTATTGGGATAGGCTGATTTCGAGCGGCACCAAACTGGAGGCCTTTCGCGAACTTTTCGGCGACGAGCGCGCGGACTATCAGAAAGCCTTGGAGCGGCACTACGCCGAAGGACCGCCCGCGCGGTGGGAGCAGGATTTCATCACCGCCTACGCAACCATGCATCCGTGGGAGGATTGGGCCGAGTCCTGGGCCCATTATTTGCACATGGTCGATGCGCTCGAAACAGCGGGTGCCGCCGGTCTCGCGCTTAGGCCAAAACGCAGCGACGAGCCGCGCATGCAACCGCCGCCCGATCCGCTCAACCCGCATTACCGCGACTTCGATGCAATGGTCGAGGCATGGCTGTCCCTCACGTACGTACTCAACA
The DNA here is from genome assembly GCA_035603615.1 of Steroidobacteraceae bacterium. Lineage (GTDB taxonomy): Bacteria > Pseudomonadota > Gammaproteobacteria > Steroidobacterales > Steroidobacteraceae > Bog-1198. The sequence goes on from DATNKC010000138.1 coordinate 1,379, forward strand.
ACTTGAGCCGCGGCTTAGGCCTGCCCGACAGCTATCCGTTTATTTTATCCGCGCCCGCCATCCGCAAGCTGCGCTTCATCCACACCACCATCGATGAGTATCGCGGCGCCCGCACCCGATCCGCGTAGAATGCGGCTGACTTCCATGGAGAGATTCAAGTGTCGGTGCACGTAGCGCTCAATCACATCATGCATTACCGCTACGATCGGCCGGTCAAACTGGGGCCGCAGATCATTCGGCTGCGGCCCGCACCGCACTGCCGAACACGCATCATGTCCTATTCGCTGAAGATCACCCCCGACGAGCACTTCATCAACTGGCAGCAGGATCCGCTCTCGAACTACGTTGCTCGGGTGGTATTTCCGAAGCCGACACAGGAACTCAAGATCGAGGTGGATTTAACCGCCGAAATGGCGGTGCAGAATCCCTTCGACTTTTTCTTGGAGCCCTACGCGCAGCAGTTCCCGTTTAACTACGAGGCAATCGAAGCGCGTGAACTCGCGCCGTTTTTATCGGCGGGACCGGCGACGCCGCTGTTTGTCCGGTATCTCGACGCTATCCCGCGCACGCCGCGCACCACCATCGATTTTCTGGTGGAGTTGAACGGCCGTCTCGCGGCCGATGTGCGCTACGTCATTCGCATGGAACCTGGCGTACAGCCGCCTGAAGAGACGCTCGAGAAGCGCTCAGGCTCCTGCCGCGACTCCGCCGAACTGCTGGTCCAACTGCTGCGACATCTGGGACTCGCCGCGCGCTTCGTGTCGGGGTATCTCATTCAACTGGTCGCCGATACGAAACCCATCGAGGGCCCCGCAGGCCCGAGTCATGATTTCACGGACCTTCACGCCTGGTGCGAGGTTTACTTGCCGGGAGCGGGCTGGATCGGATTGGATCCGACCTCGGGCCTGCTGACCGGCGAGGGCCATATCCCGCTGTCGTGTACGCCCGATCCGCGGTCGGCGGCGCCGCTATCCGGCGCGGTGGACGAATGCCAGACCGGTTTCGAATATGCGATGAAAGTCGAGCGCGTGTGGCAGGCGCCGCGCGTTACCAAACCCTATTCGGAACCGCAATGGAGCGCGATCGATTCGCTGGGGAAGCAGATCGATGCGACCCTGCAAAGCGAGGATGTGCGTCTGACCATGGGCGGCGAACCCACTTTCGTCTCGATCGAGAATGCGCAGGCGCCGGAATGGAACACCGAGGCGCTCGGTGAGAACAAACGAAAAATCGCGGCGGAACTGTTCCGCACGCTCAAGCAGCGCTACGCGCCGTTTGGGCTTGCGCATTTCGGTCAGGGCAAGTGGTACCCCGGCGAACAGTTGCCGCGTTGGTCGCTGAACTGCTTTTGGCGCAAAGACGGCGAGCCCGTCTGGAGCGATGGTGCTCTTCTTGCTGATGAGACGCATCGTTATCCTGCGGCTGCCGCAAACGCGCCGCGGCTGTTGCAGGAGGTGGCGCGGCGCTTGGGTGTGTCCGCCGACTCTGTATTCGCCGCATACGAGGATGTGTTTTATTACTTGCTGCGCGAGCGCAAGCTGCCTGCGAATGTCGATCCTCTGAATTCTCATCTCGCGGATCCCCTCGAGCGCGCACGTCTGACGCGTGTGTTCGGCGGCGAGCTGGGCGATCCGATCGGCTATGTCCTGCCGATCGCGCGCACCCTCGACGGTGCGCCCTGGCAAAGCAGCCGCTGGTACCTGCGCAGCGAGCGCTGCTATCTGATTCCCGGCGATTCATCGATCGGCTACCGGCTGCCGCTGGATTCGCTGCCTGCGATCAGCCCCGGCGACTTTCCGCACATCCACCCGCCGGATCCCACCCAGGAGTTCGGCGCGCTCGCGCCACATGGAAAACTGCTCGACAAGCACGCCGGCGAATCTGACGCCGCCACCCAGGTCATCCGAACGTCGCTGTGCGCCGAGCAACGCAACGGCGTGCTCTACGTCTTCATGCCGCCGACGCGCACGCTCGACGATTACCTTCAGGTCCTCGCTGCGGTCGAGGCGAGCGCGAAGATGCTCGGTCAACCGCTGATTCTGGAGGGTTACGAACCGCCGCAGGATCCGCGTCTGATGAACTTCAAGGTGACCCCCGATCCCGGCGTGATCGAAGTAAATGTGCAGCCGAGCGCGAGCTGGGATGAGCTGTCGGCGCTCACCACGCACCTCTACGGCGTCGCGCGCGACTGCGGTCTGCGCTCTGAGAAATTCATGATGGACGGGCGCCATGTGGGAACCGGTGGCGGCAATCATATTGTGATGGGGGCGGCCACCCCGAAGGATTCGCCGTTTCTGCGGCGGCCGGATCTGCTGCGAAGCCTCATTTCCTACTGGCACAATCATCCGTCGCTGTCGTACTTGTTTTCGGGACTCTTCATCGGTCCAACCTCGCAGGCGCCGCGAGTGGACGAAGCGCGCAACGACTCGCTGTACGAGCTTGAGATCGCCTTCCAACAATTCCCCAAGCCAGGCGTCGAGGTGCCGCCATGGCTTGTCGACAGGCTTCTGCGAAATCTCTTGATTGATGTCACCGGCAACACCCATCGCGCGGAATTTTGCATCGACAAGCTGTATTCGCCCGACACTTCCAGCGGCCGGCTCGGATTACTCGAGATGCGCGCCTTCGAAATGCCGCCCCACGCGCGAATGAGCCTCGTGCAGCAACTGCTGCTGCGCTCGTTGGTTGCGCGTTTCTGGCGCGAGCCCTATGCGCCGGCGCGCTTGACGCGTTGGGGTACCCAACTGCATGACCGATTTCTGCTACCGCATTTCATTCTCGAGGATTTTGCGCACGTCATCGAGGAGCAAAATCAGGCCGGCTTCGACATGAGTCTCGACTGGTTCGCACCGCACTTCGAATTTCGCTTCCCCAAGCTCGGCGACCTCGCGGTGCGAGGTGCGTTGCTCGAATTGCGGCAGGCACTCGAACCGTGGCATGTGATGGGCGAAGAGGGCGCGCCCGGCGGTACGACGCGTTATGTCGATTCCTCGTTGGAGCGCGTCGAGGTCAAGGCGAGCGGCCTGCCCCCCGATCGGTATTTGGTGGCTTGCAATGGCCGGGCTATCCCGATGCGGTCAACGGGTCGCACAGGCGAATTCGTTGGTGGAGTGCGCTACCGCGCCTGGCAGCCATGGTCGGCGTTGCACCCGACAATCGGTGTTCATTCGCCGCTGACATTCGATATAGTCGACACCTGGATGAATCGATCGGCAGGTGGATTTCGATATCATGTGGTGCATCCGGGTGGCCGTAGCCACGAAACCTTTCCCGTCAACGCATTCGAGGCGGAGAGCAGACGGCTCGCGCGATTTTTCCGCATCGGCCACACCCCGGGCCGCATGAACATCGAGCCGGTCCCCTCGAGCGCGGAGTTTCCCTTCACGCTGGACCTGCGCAATCATCGATAAGGATCCGCGACTGCAGCATTACCGCAGCGACCCGCATCGCTACGACGAGCTTTTGGACGCGGATGGCCGTGTCCGCGGCCATTGGCATTCCTTGGTCGAAAGCATTTTTGAAGACGACGCACGCGCCGCCCGGCTGGCCACGGAATTCACGCGACGCATGATCGTGGAGAACGGCATCACCTACAATGTGTATGCCGATCGGCAGGGCCGCGACCGCCCATGGATTCTCGATCCGCTGCCTTATCTCATTTCCGCACAAGAATGGCAGACGATTGAAGCCGGCGTTGCGCAGCGCGCACGGCTCTTGAACGCGGTGTTGGTCGATCTCTATGGCAAGCAGGAACTACTGTCGCGCGGTAGCCTGCCGCCCGAAATTCCGTTCGGCCATCCCAATTTTTTATGGCCGTGCTCCGGCATCACGTTGCCGGGCGATCGCTGGCTGTCGCTGTATGCGGCGGACTTGGCGCGGTCGGCGGACGGGCGCTGGTGGGTGATCGCCGACCGAACCCAGGCGCCGTCCGGGCCGGGGTACGCGCTCGAAAATCGCCAGATCGTGCGCCGGGCCTTTCCACATCTGGCGCAGTCGATGGATGTGCGCCCGCTGGGCGCCTTCTTTGCCGCGTTTCGCGACGCGCTATTGGAGAATGCCGAGGAGGAGCCGTTGGCGGTGGTTCTGACGCCCGGCTCATTCAACGAAACTTACTTCGAGCATGCGTATCTGGCACGCCAGCTGGGCTTCCCCTTGGTCGAAGGGCACGATCTTACGGTGCGCGACGAGAGGGTGTTCTTGAAGACGCTGTCGGGCTTAAGACGGGTCCACAGCATTTTGCGCCGGCTCGACGACGACTTTTGCGATCCGGTGGAGTTGCGTGTCGACTCAGCACTGGGTGTGCCGGGGCTGCTCGGCGCGATCCGCAAAGGCAACGTCGCCGTTGCCAACGCACTTGGGAGCGGCGTGCTCGAATCGGCGGCGTGGCTCGGCTT
>DATNKC010000139.1:0-8080 GCA_035603615.1 Steroidobacteraceae bacterium
AACTTCATGAACTGGGCGGCGACGCAAACCATCGACCCGTTTCGCTCGGCGCTGACCGGCGGCTATCGCAGCGTTGACACGACCACTCAGACCATCTTGGAAAAGGCTTGGGGCGCTGCTCAAGGCGGACCCGCTCAAAACTATCCATATCGCGGCACCAGCCAAGGTACGGGCAACAATCTGAGCAGCTCGTTGATCTCGAAACTCACGCCCTTCAACACCTGGCCGTCGTTCGACGAAGGCGTCTGGGGAAATGGCCAGACAATGGTGTTCTCGGGCGGCGGCGGCGGGTCCGGGTACACCCTGTCATACACCAACGGGTCGGTGAGCGACCTGAGCAACTTCGCAACCGCCAATACGACTACTGCCGCTACAGGCGCCTACCGCGTGTACATCCGCGTCGACGTGTGCGACCCCACGCTCGGTACTGCCTTCTTGGAGACCAACTGTGTTCAGTACGGCGCCAACTACAAGCCTGAGGGCTTGTTGCAGCAGTATTCCCAGAAAATTCGCTTCAGCGCCTTTGGTTATCTCAACCAGGGCGGCAACGTTCGCGAGGGCGGCGTCATGCGCGCGCCGATGGGCTTCATCGGCCCGAACGTTCCGCAACCGCTGTCTACCACACCCCTTGTCAACCCCAAACCCGAGTGGGATCCAACCACCGGCATCATGGGCGTCAATCCCGACACCGCAACAGCATCCGCCAGCGGCGTGACGCAAAGCGGTGTCATGAACTACTTGAATAAATTTGGCGAGTACTCGCAAAACTATATGACGTACGACAACGTCAGCGAGCTCTACTACTCGGCGGTGCGGTACTTTGAGAATTTAGGCAATGTGCCCGAATGGACCAACGGCGCCACTGCCACCGCCTTGGACGGATTTCCCGCCGTCACTACGTGGCCCACCGCTACGACGGGTACGAACCCGGGCGCCTCCATTCTGTATACCTGCCAGAAGAACTTCATTCTAGGGATCGGCGACGACCATACCTGGTATGACTACGATGTGGGCGGCAGCACCAATGCGTCCGGAGGCCGCGCGATGCCCGCCGCGGTGGCCGCGGACACTTTCAATCAGGCGTCGGTGTGGACGACTGATCTGCAAACGCTTCAGGGCATCACGCCAACGCCCTGGTGGCCGTTCGATTCCGGCGCAACTTATTTCATCGCAGGCTTGGCGTATGGCGTGCATGTCAACGACATTCGTCCGGACCTCGCGGACACGCAAACGATTTCCACCTACTGGATGGATGTCGCGGAAGACCAGCGCCTCGAGAACCTGAATCCCTACTACCTTGCCACCAAGTTCGGCGGATTCAGCACACCGACCATCAACGCCGCAAACCCCACTCCTCCTTATTACACCGTCGCCAATCCGGCATACGACATGCTGAACACGCCGATTACGACGGCACAGTTCGACTCGACCGGTGCCATCGTCAACATGAATGGCAACAACCATAGACTGCCGGATAACTACTACAACGCCGGCAATGCCGGTGCGATGGTCGCGGGCTTGAAATCCGCGTTCACCAGTATTGCCAGCGCCATTACGCAGGAGAGCACCTCGTTCTCATTCTCTCTGCCCAACGTTTCAGCGGACGGCACGACGTCCTTCGGCGCGAAATACGACGCCAGCGTGTGGACCGGCACGGTGAGTGGGTTCACGCTGACCTTCGACATCAACGGCAATCCGAGTCAGACACAAATATGGGCTACCTCAACCACGCTGCAGGCACAGCTTGCGGGCACCGGTTGGCAAACTGCGCGAAATGTCGCCACGTGGAGCGGCACCGGCGGCGTGCCGTTCGAGGCTGCGAATCTCACTTCGGCGCAGCAGACGGCGCTCACGCCGAGTTACTCGCCCACGCTCACGTGCAGCTCGGCTTCCTGCCCCTACCTCAATTATCTGCGCGGCGATCAAACGAACGAAGTGGCCTCCGCCGCTCCTACCAGCACCCACTCGCTGCGTACCCGCACACTGCTGTTGGGTGACGTCGTCGACGCCAGTTTGACGCCGGTAGCGACTCCGCTCCAGACCTTCTCGGATGTCAACAATCCGGGCTATAACTTCTTCAAGACTCTCTGGACGAGCACCACGCCAAGGCCGACCATGGTCTATGCCGGCGCCAACGACGGCATGCTGCACGGTTTCGTCGGCTTGACGGGCACCGAGCAGTTTGCCTACGTGCCGAGCGCGCTATTCCAGGGACCCAACGGCACACCGCAGGTCGACGGCCTCGCGCAGTTGGGTAATCCGAGCTACGTCCACCATAACTACGTCGATGCCACGCCGGCCGCCTTCGATATCGATATGTCGCGCACAGTGGGATTCACCGGAACGGTCAACTACGCGACCGCCGCGGGAACGCCGTGGCGCACCGTGTTGATGGGCGGACTCGGCAAGGGCGGCAAGAGCTTTTACGCCCTCGACATCACCGATCCGGCGAATATGAGTTCTGAGTCGGCCGTGGCAAACAAAGTCCTATGGGAATTCACGGACAGCACCATGGGTTACAGTTACGGCACACCGGTGGTCGTCAAAACAGTCAAGTATGGCTGGGTCGCCATCTTGACGTCGGGCTACGACAACGCCGACGGCTATGGATACCTTTATTTCGTGAATCCAGCAACGGGCGCATTGCTCGAGCGAGTTAAAACGCCGAGCCCGTCGATCGGACTCACGCAGGCGTCCGCGTTCGTCAAGGATTTCAGCGATGAAACCGCCGATTCAGTCTACGTGGGTGACTTGCAAGGCCAGGTCTGGCGCCTCGATCTGACCGGGACAACCGGTTTGTATCCGCAGCCCGTACTGTTGGCAACCGCGACCGACGCGAGCGGCGTGCCGCAACCGATTACCACCGCACCATTGATCGAGATTCATCCGGTCACGCGCAAGCGCTACGTGCTGTTTGGCACCGGCGTATTGCTCGCGGTCACCGACGTGCCCAATTCACAGATGCAATCGTTTTATGCCATCATCGACGGCACGGCCACCGGCTTCAACGCCGTCAGCGCGCCCATTACGCGCGCGAACCTCACGCCGATCAGCAACTCCCAGCTGGGTACCAGCACCCCCAACCCGCTGCTCACCACGGGCCCGATGGGCTGGTATACGGACTTAGGTATCGACACTGCGTCCGGCATCGGCTGGCGCGTAATTCTGAATCCTCAGGCGTTCAATGGCATCGTGACCTTTGCCACGTCGTTGACGACGGCCACCGATCCCTGCAGCCCGCAGGGCTCGAGCCGCGTATACGCAGTTGACTATGCAACCGTTGACTCGGTGTTGCAGCCGGCCGTCGCCGGGCCTCCGCCTTCTTTCGTCACGTTCGCGGTCGCGGCAATCAACTTGAGATTTGCCGGCGCCAATGGCAATCCCGAGATCATCGTTGGATTCACCAAGGGTGATCCTCAAAAGGTATCCGCGAGTCTGACCGGCACGCTGGCGACTCGAATATTGAACTGGCGCGAAATACCCACGGTGGAGTAAGGAATCGCGGGGCGGTTGCGTCGTCGGGCGCACCAAAAAAAAGCCGCGCTCAAAAAGCGCGGCTTTTTATTTACCTCAACTTAAATTTCAGCGAGCGCTATAACCGCGTCCCTCGACGCAAGCCACCATGGCGCGGTTGTAGTCGGATCCATTCTGCGCGACCTGTCCGGCCTGATCCGTGGCCCACTTCTGGCATTCGGCACGATCCGCCGCCTGCTGCTCGGTGCTCTGGCCATTTTTCGGGTACATGAAGATCTGGCCCGGCACCGGTCCGCCAGGACCGGGACCCGAAGGAGCAGCGTAATTCTGGCTCTGGGCCTGGCTCTGGTTCTGGTTGTCCGCACCGCTCGGCGGCGGCGTCCCTGCATCAGCCGAGCCGCTCGAATCAGCCACCGGCGGCGGATCGGTCGCGACGTAGCCGTCGTAGGTCGGATTCCAGGTGTAATAGACGTCGTTGGCGTAGTAGTAAGGAACGCCGCTGTACCAGTACGTCGCGTACGCTAAGGGCAGAATGGGCAGGAACCAGGCGAACCCCGGGCCGTAAAACGCACCCGGCCAAAACCCGCCACGCCAGTAACCACCGCGCCAGGCGCTACCGCGCCAGCCGCCATACCCATACCCGCCGCGGAACCCCGTCGAGTATCCATGGCCGCCGACAAAACCGGGGCGTCCAGCAAAGCCTGCGTGCCCGTACGCGCCGCCATGATAGGCCGAGGCGACATGGCCGCCGCCTGCGAAATGACCCGCGCCGCCGGCAAAGTGTGCGCCACCGCCCACATGTCCGCCCGCAGCGTGGCCGCCACCCATAGCGTGGCCTCCGCCGCCTCCTGCGTGGCCCCCGCCACCACCGGAATGTTGCGCCAATGCCGGTCCCGCGCCCGCCAGAATCAGTCCTAGCGCGCCAACCGCCAAAAGAACGCTCTTGCCCTTGATACTCATTTGCCTCTCCTTAACCGAGCCCCCGTGCGTACGAAAGCTCTGATACATACTCAATAAGACCCTATGTATGTAACGCGGTTCAAGCCGTTTGGTGTACATAACGGTACCTTAATTACGCAACGCCGCATTGAACATTACGTAGACCGTCCGGCCGGGCGCGGGCTCGAAAAACCTCGAATTCGCGTCATTTACGATCACAGAACCTACATAAGCTCGATTTGCCAGATTATCAAGGCGCGCGAATTCGCTGAAAGACCAGTGCGTGGTTTCCTGCTTGAACCCTGCGCGCAAATTCGCGACCCAGTAGCTTGCGGCGGCATCTGTATTACGGTCGTCGGCGTAGAGCTTGGCCCGCGCAATGGTCTCCACCGTAGTTGAAAATCCCAGCGGCGCGTAATTCCAGCTCACCCCTACGTATAGGGAATTTCGCGCCACAGCGGGTAGGAAATTTCCTTCATTCACGGGCAAGTAGTTGGGCGGCGGCGGCCCGGTTGGATTGGCGAGTGGATTGCAGGGCGCCGTGACGCACGTGAAATACTGCTGCGCGACGATGGCCTTGATATAGGTGTATGCCAGCTGAGCAGTGAATCCGCCTGCCCATTTTGCATCCACCGCCAACTCAAGTCCGCGCCGATTGGTCTCACCGATATTTTGATCTACCGTTCGCCCGCCCAGGTTCTGCAGGACCGCCAGCTCATCGACGGTTTTGATGTAGAAGGCCGCCAGATTCGCACGCACGGATTCGTTGCCCGTCTTGATGCCCACCTCGTAGTTATCGCTGCGCGCCGGTTTCAAGCCCAAATTCAATCCGGGCAGACTGCCGTCGACTGACCGATAAGCCAAATCATTCAATGTCGGTGTTTCGAAGCCCTTGCCATAGGATGCATAAGCATTGATCGCGGAAGTCACGCGGTAGGTCACGCCGCCGACGGGATTGACCGCCGAATAACTGACTTCACTATCCGCGGCGTCAAGTACGGCCAGATGCCCATGCGATGTGACTTCGACGAAGTTGTTGCGCACGCCGGCGACCAGGCGCCATCGATCCGTCGGATCCCACTGCGCCTGAATGTACTGATCGAAATCATAGACATTGTTGGCCTCATCGCGACGCAGCGCTCCTTCCACGCCCAATTCCTGGCCGATGTAATTCAGATATCCCTTGCGCGCCTCGGCCAAATCATCGTAATTCACGCCCGCGACGAGCAGCAGCGGCGTGCCGCCGACGGTGCGTTGGTCGCTGACGTGCAAATCCACCCCCCAGTACGCCCGGTCCAAATCGATGACACCGCCCGGATAGAGCGGCGCGGCCTGCTGGGTCGCCTGGGGTATTGCCTGGAACTGCGTCGTTGCGCGATGGCCGGTATAGACGCTCGCGACCACATCATCCGCGGCGCTGAACTTGTTGTCGTAGACCACACCGAGCTGTTCTTGTGCGAGCGACTTGCGTGTGTTGTACGCGATGGCATTCACGCCCGCCTGAGTTGGGTCCGCGGCAACTTGCGCACGCGTGAGCCCCAAGGGGTCTTGCACAAATGGCGTTTGCACGGCGTTCGCGACTACGGTCAGCTTCGAGGTATCGCTGAGGCCGGTGCTGGCCTTCGCATTGAACAGATTGCGCTCCGCGTCCGAATGCACCCGATAGCCATCGGTCTGGAAGTGGGAGGTGTCAATGACATAGTTGACAGGACCATTATCTCCCGTCGTCTTCATGGCGTATCGCTGAGTGTTGAAAGCACCGTACTCTGCCGCCGCGCCAACCAGATATCCCGGCTTGGCATCTTCGGTAAATATCGCGATGACACCGCCCGAGGAGTTGCCATACAACGCGGAGAAGGGGCCGCGCAGCACCTCGATGTGGTCGGCGCTGCTCAAGTCGAATTGCGAAAATTGTCCCTGACCGTCCGGCATGGTGCCGGGAATGCCGTCGGAATACAGACGTATGCCGCGCACGCCGAAGCTCGAGCGAGCGCCAAACCCGCGCACCGACAATTGCAGATCCTGCGCATAATTCTGCCGGCTCTGCGCCGAGACGCCGGGTACGGTCATCAAGGATTCCGACAAATTCACCTGCAGCTGTCCGTCGCGGATGGTTTGCGCGTCGATGCGATCGACCGATACCGGGAGGTCGCGGCTATTTTCCGCGATGCGGGTGGCGGTTACGACCACCGAATCCAACTCTGCGGCGCCCGCGCCGCGCGCCGTCCCGGGCGCGTTCATGAACGCTGCGAATAGCGCTATGCTGCCCAGTGAAATAGGTCGGTTCAGGCTCGAAATGAGAATCTTCCCCACGCCAAGTTCATGTTATGTCGCTCGCGGCTGGACGCTAAAGTACTGCCCCGTTTTGCCGCTATTTAAGGACTTGAGCAAATCTTCGCACAATCGGGGGTTGAACACGGCACGTATCGCAATGATTGTTGCCGCAAGCGTCACCGCGGCCGGTGCAAAAGATGTGCATTCGGACTTTTCGGTGAGCGTCATCGTTCGGCCGGCGGCGAATATCGAATTGCACTCTGTACCGACCGGCTTGGATATTTCCGCGGCGGACCTGCGGCGCGGCTACATCGAGGTGATGCAACCGACCCAGTTCACCGTGCGCAGCAATAGTCCCAATGGCTACGCCCTCGAGGTCCTCACCGTCGCGCCGGTGCTCTCATCCATGATTGTCGAAGGCTTCAATTCCGATCTCGCCTTGGGCGCAGATGGCGGCACCATCGTGCAGCGCTGGCAAAAACCTCAAGTGCTCAATGTGTCGCTAAAGTTTCGCTTCGAGCTCGTTCCCGGGCTTAGCGCAGGCAATTATCCCTGGCCGGTGCGACTCGCGGTGCGTCCGCTGGATTGACTGGGGCCGCGGGGCCCTAGTACGTCACCGTCACCACGATGACATCGCTGTAAGCGCCCGGCGCCACATCCTGAGAAGCGGGAATGCGGCCATAAAAGGTTCCGGTGGCGAAATTGCTGCCCCCCGCCGGTACGACGAACGGTCCTGCGCTGCCCGCGAACGAACCGCCGCTGCCGTCGCCCACGATCTGGTTGTAGGCCGTGCTCCAATAGATGTTGTAGTCGAGCGCGTTGACGCCCGAGAACATCTTTCGCGTGGCGTAGCTGCCGCTTGAGCCGGTGCTCAAGGTCACGTTGACTGTGACATTGGCCGAGCCGGTGCCGCTGCCATTGCAGGTCACTTTGACCGTCCCTGTTGAGGTGTTGGCCAGGGTACTCAACGGGTTGTAAATGCCGAATGCGATGCCGCCCGCGCTTGCCGTGCAATTGATGGTGGTGGCGGCTTGCGTGAGCGGCGCCAGAAGCGCGCTCAAACACGCGGTGAGAATCACGTGCCAGACTCTCATCGGTTTTGCACCGTGGTCTCGCGATTTTCATGGCATTGAACCGTGCCCATATCGGGCAGCGGCTCATCGGGCGGCGGGGGTTCCAAGCGGAAAGTGCAGTGTCCGCCGGACCAGCTCGCCTCCGCGGACATGCCATGATCGTAGCCGGTCACGTACACCATTCCGTCCAGGACCACCGGGAATTGGGTGCCTTGAAGTGTCACGACCGCGCCCACGGGTACGGGTTTGCCATCGTCGGTGACCAAGCGAAACGTGCCACTGCGCACGCGTTCCACCGGAAATCGTGCGATCACGCCACT
>DATNKC010000140.1:0-2137 GCA_035603615.1 Steroidobacteraceae bacterium
GAGTTTGCGCAGGTCGGCAATGACAAGGGTCAGCACACTTTTGACGCCTTCATCATAGAGAGCTCGCGCAAGATGGTGATTATCGATCAAATAGTGGTGGCCTCCGGGACCCAAGATCACGGGAATCATATGTCTGCCCAGGAATCTCCCAGCCTTTTTGCCTTGTTGCTGACGCCAGTGACTTCGACGCTGCTCCACTTCTCCCAAGCCCACGGTCATCTGGGTCGGTCGCAAGTCGGAAATCAGTACGGGTCTCACCGAGGGTCGTAGCTTGGTATCCACTTAATTTCTCACTCTGTTTTTAAGTCCGGATTGGTCGAAGGCGGTGTGCCTCAAATCGTGAGCTTGGAAACTACGCCGAAAAGTTCAAAATGGCCATTTCGAGCCATCGTGGGAGGTGTCGCCTTCCAACGCCGCTGTTGTCAATTGACCACCACAGGCTTGGGCGCATACTCTCCTCGAGATTTCGTACGACTTCCACGGTGTATGGGCGCCGCATGGCAAACAAAAAAATATCGGCATCCGCATCGTTCCTGTTTGATGGAATGCCTCTTTTTCGATTTTCAATCCTGCGGACCGTGGGCGTTGCCATGTTTGCGGCAGTCGCTGCGGTAGGAGCCAATTCGATGCCCGCGGCGGCGCAGGAGAGCGCAGTGACCAAAGCCTCGCCCGGCTTCAGCAGCTATGCCTCATGCGGACCATTCCTTGGTGTGATTACGGCGGCAGCGCGTACGCGATCACGTAATCACCGCGGGTGCTGTCGCCTTTGTACCCGCCGGCTGCGATGACCACATATTGCCGCCCATCGATGGCGTAGGTCATCGGTGTGGCCTGGCCGCCGGCCGGCAGGCTCGCGGTCCATAATAATTTTCCGCTGTCCGTATCGAAGGCGCGCAGCCGGTCATCCAGGCTTGCCGCAATGAAGATGACGCCGCCGGCGGTGACGATGGGGCCACCGAGACCCGGCATGCCGAGGTTGAGATGAACCACCGGCGAGTCGCCCAAGGGAATCTGCCATTTGATGGCGCCGCGCTGCATGTCGACCGCCGCCAGCGTGCCCCACGGCGGCTTGACGCACGGAATGCCGAAGCTCGACACGAATGACCTGCGGCGCATGCCATAAGGCGTACCCAGCTGCCGCGCGAACTCGAAGTCCTTGTACTCCTCCGCATCGCGTTGGGCGGCCAGCTCGGCGCGCGGAATCAGCGCCACGACAAAGGGCAGGTTCATGGTATTGGCCACCGCGAGTTGACGCCCGGGATCGAACGCGATGCCGCCCCAATTGGAGCCGCCGGCATTGCCCGGCTGCATCAAGGAATCTTTCAGTGCAGGGGGTTGAAAGATGCCCTCCGAGCGATACGCTTCGATGCGCTTGCGGCAGGCTCTGGTGTCAAACCACGCCACGCCCCAGGCATCATCGGGAGTGATCTTCGACTGCCGCACCAACGCGGGGGGCGCCGTGGGGAAAGGTTGCGTCGGCGAAGGATGTTCGCCCGCGACCGCGTCTTGCGGCACTGCCCTTTCCTCAATCGGAAACAACGGGGTGCCGCTGTCGCGATCGAAGGTGAATAGAAATCCAGTCTTTGTGGCCTGAATCACGGCCGGCACGGATTTGCCGTCGTGAATGATGTTCGCCAGCGTTGGCTGCGAACCCACATCGTAGTCCCAGAGATCGTGATGCACGAGCTGTTGGCCCCATTTGAGCTTGCCCGTCTCGCCGTCGAGCGCCACGATGGAATTCGCCCAGCGATTGTCCCCCGACCGTGCACCGCCAAAGAAATCCGGACTGGCGGAGCCGGTAGGCACGAACACCAAGTGGCGCTCGGTATCCACCGACAGTGGCGCCCACGCATTGGCCGCGCTGGCGTTCCCGACCGTCGCTGAATCCCACTCCTGGTATATGGGGTTGCTCGAGTCTCGCGGTATGGGATCCCAGCTCCACACCAATTGGCCGCTGCGCGCATCAAAGGCGCGCACGGTTCCAAGTTCTTCGAGCACGGCGCGATTGTCGCCAATGGAAGAACCCACGATCACTTTGCCGTCCAGAATCGCCGGCGGCGAGGTCACGAGATAGTTGCGCCACTCATCACCGTCCTGGAATTGAGAACGAATATCCTTGAGCAAATTGACCGCACCC
>DATNKC010000141.1:0-31143 GCA_035603615.1 Steroidobacteraceae bacterium
CGAGATGGACGCGGAAGGATTGCTGGGCGTCTGCATTCAGCACGAAATGGATCACCTGGAAGGCAAGTTATTTGTCGATTACCTCTCTGAGCTGAAGCGCACGCTCATTCGGCGCCGCTTGGAAAAAGAGCGTAAGCAAAGGTCGACCGGCAGCGATTCACGCGCGCACGCGCCGGCTCTTTGAGCCTTGAGCGGCGCTCCTTCTTTGAAGCTGGGCTTCGCCGGCACGCCTGACTTCGCGGTTCCGGCGCTCGAAAAACTGGCCCAGCGCTACCCTATCGCCGCGGTTTTTACTCAACCGGACCGGCCAGCAGGCCGTGGGCAGCACCCACACCCCAGTCCCATCAAGCGCCGGGCGCTCGAACTTGGGCTTACCGTGCACCAACCCGCGAGCTTCAAGACACCTGAAGCACTCGAGATGCTGCGGGCGGCACAAGTCGACCTGCTGGTCGTGGTCGCCTATGGCCTGATACTTCCCGCCGCGATCCTTAAGGTCCCAGAGCGGGGCTGCCTCAACATTCACGCCTCGCTGCTGCCACGCTGGCGCGGAGCGGCGCCCATACAACGGGCCCTGCTGGCGGGAGATCCGGTCACCGGCGTGACCATCATGCGCATGGAGGCGGGGTTGGACACCGGTCCCATGCTGCTGTCGCGCTCCATTCGGATTGATGCGCGCGATAACGCCAAGTCGCTGCACGACAAGCTCGCCGCTTTAGGCGCGCAGCTCATTGAGGAATCGCTGCAGGCGCTTGAGCGTGGCGCGCTCCCCGAGGTCGCACAGCCGCTCGAAGGCGTCACGTACGCCGCAAAAATCGACAAGGCTGAAGCGCCGATCCAGTGGGGGCGGCATGCCGAGGAAATCTCGCGCCAGGTGCGAGCGTTTAATCCCTCACCCGTGGCCGAGACGCGCCTCGAGGGCAAACAGCTGCGGATTTGGCAGGCGGAGCCGATTGATTCGCCTGCCTTGAGCGCCGCAGCACGGCCGCCGGGGTCGGTGCTCACGGCTTCGCGCGACGGTATCGACGTAGTCTGCGGCACGGGGGTGTTGCGGATTCTCGAGCTGCAACTGGCCGGCCGCAAAGCGTTGCCGGCCGGGGAATTCTTGCAGGGACAGCGCCTCGACGGCACGCGCTTCGGCGATCTATGAGGGCCGTTGCCGCGAGCGCGCGCTCTGTAGCCGCACATGCCGTGGCACGCGTGCTGCGTGAGGGTGTGACGCTCGATGCGGCTTTAAAGGACGCACTCGTCGCGGCAGACCCGAAACTCTTCTCGGCGGTGCGATCGTTGAGCTACGGCGCCGTGCGCGGGTTCTATCGTCACGAGGCAATTCTGGCGAAGTTGTTGTCGACGCCGGTGAGATCCTTGGATTTTTTGGTGCGCGCGCTCCTGTCCGTGGCGCTCTACGAGCTCGAGGATGAACGCACGCCGGAATATGCCATCGTCGATGCGGCGGTGCAGACAGCGAAGGCGACCGATGCGGCTCGTGCGTCGGGGCTGATCAACGCGGTGCTGCGGCGCTACCTGCGGGAGCGCAAGGCACTGGACCTGGAAATTGGGCGCAGGCCCGACACGCGCCATGCCGCCCCGATCTGGTTGGCGGATCGATTTCGCGCCGATTGGCCCGTGCGCTGGACCCAGTTGCTGGCGGCGAGCGACGCTCAAGCGCCCATGTGGCTGCGGGTCAACAGCCGGCTGACAACGGCCGGCGGATATATAGAGGAACTGCGAAGCGCCGGGATCTCGGCGCGCGCCGAAGAGCGCGTGCCGTACGCCATTGTCTTGGAGTCGCCCTGCGACGTGCATGATCTGCCGGGTTTTGCCGAAGGGAAGGTCTCGGTGCAGGACTTGGGCGCTCAGTGTGTGGCGTTTCCATTGGCCTTGCAGCCGGATCTGCGAGTATTGGATGCCTGCGCCGCGCCGGGAGGCAAAACCGCGCTGATCGCGGAACGGGAGCCCCAGTTAAAGAAACTGGTGGCGGTCGACATCGATCCGCACCGCCTGGCGAGAGTGCGCGAGAACTTGAGCCGCGGCGGATTGCAGGCCGAGATTCTGGCCGCGGATTCGGCCCATCCCAAGAATTGGTGGGATGGAACGCTCTTCGATCGAATTCTGCTCGACGCGCCCTGTTCAGGGCTCGGCGTGATTCGCCGGCATCCTGACATCCGATTGCGTAAGTCCCCGTCCGATATCGACAAATTGCCGACTTTGCAGTGCAAATTGCTGAAGTCCGCTTGGGATCTGCTGGCGCCGGGCGGCCGCTTGGTCTATGTCACCTGCACCGTCACGCGCAGCGAAAACCACGATGTCATTGCGGCGTTTTTGGCGAGCACACCGGGTGCGGCAATCGTTCCGGCGGAAGCCTGGGCTGGCTGGCCCGGCTTCGGCGAGGCCGATGAGTTCGGGCGGCAAATTCTTCCCGGTGAGGCGGGTGCCGACGGCTTCTATTATGCTGCTTTGACCAAAACATGAATGCCGCGCGCATAAACTCCCGATATCTATATCGACTCGTGTGCTTCGCGAGCGCGGCGTTCGCGGCGTTGATCCTTGCGCAGCCCCTGAACGCGGAAGGATTGGCGGGCCGCTTCGAGGTCCGCTCCGCAGATCTCGAATTGAAAGACGGGGTCTATCATCTGAACGCGCGCTTCGACCTGCCGATCAGCGAAGCGGTGCGGCGCGGCTTGGTGGAAGGCGTGCCGCTGACGCTCGAAGTCGATCTGGACATCGAGCGCGTGCGGCAGTTGCTGCCGGATTCACGCGTGGCCGAACTGACGCAGCGCTACCGCCTGCAGTACAACGCTGTGAGCGCGCGCTACATCCTGCGCAACGAGAACAGCGGTCAACAGGAATCGCTGGGCACTCTCGACGATGCGATCGCGCATCTTTCAGAGGTTCACAGCTTGCCGGCGCTGGACAAGGCGCTCATCGCCCCGGATCGCCGCTACGAAGGACGCGTGAGGGCCAGAGTCGATTTCGGGACCGTGCCCTTTACGCTGCGCCTGCTGATGTTCTGGGTCAGCGACTGGCATCGAGAGTCGGACTGGTATGCCTGGACGTTCCAACCATGATCCGCAAATACGGCTCCACAGTCCTAGGCTGCATCGGCGTCGCGCTTTGGTTGACGGCGCTGTTCATGCTGGCGTCCGCCGTGCAGAACTCGGAGAAGTTCGCCAAGTGGCTGCCGTGGATTCTGCTGGTGAACATTGCCGGCTTGATCACCCTGTTCCTGCTGCTGGCCGGCAAGCTCGCCCGGCTGGTGCGCGACTATCGCAAGCACGTGCCCGGATCCCGCTTGAAGGGCCGCACGGTGGCGATTTTCAGCGCGCTGGCGGTGGCGCCGATCTTGGTGGTTTATTATTTCTCGCTGCAGTTTTTGAATCGCGGTATCGACAGCTGGTTCGAAAGCGGCGTCAGCCAGGGTTTGATCGATACGCGGGAGTTGTCGCATGCGGCGCTCGACGTGCGCGTGCGCGAATTCCTGCAGCACACGCAGGTGGTCGCGCACTCCTTGATTGGCCTGACCAACTTTCAATTGGCCGGATCGCTCGATCGCCAGCGGCAAGACAGCACCGCGATCGAATTCACGGTCGTCGGAGCGCAGGCGCGAATCATCGCCACGAGCTCCGATCGTCCAATGGATGCGTTGCCGGTTCCCGCGACGGACGAGATGATGCTGCAACTGCGCCGCGGCCGGCCGTACGTGAGTTTGGACACGGACTCGATCGGCGGCTACGTCATTCGCGCCGCGGCACCGATCGAGGACAGCGGCCAAGGAGCGCGCCTGTTGATCGCCCTTTATCCCGTGCCGTTGCAGCTCAGCCAACTGGCGGACACCGTGCAGCGCTCTTACACCTCGTACGCTTCCCTGGTGCAAATACGCCAGCCGCTTAAATTCGCCTTCGTGCTGACTTTGAGCTTCGTGGTTTTGATGTCGCTGATCGCCGCAGTCTATGGCGCGTTTTTTGCGGCACAACGCTTGGTGCAGCCGGTGCAGGATCTGATCGCGGGCACCCGCGCGGTGGCAAAGGGCAACTACGACACCCGGCTGCCGCTGCCGGGCCGCGATGAGCTGGGATTTCTCGTAACCTCCTTCAACGACATGACCAAGCGCTTAGGGAGAGCCCGCGCAGAAACGCGCCGCAGCCAGCAGGCAGTCGAGGCTGAGCGGGCGGGACTGGCGGTGATCCTCGCGCGCCTGTCGACCGGGGTGGTCTCGCTCGAAACGGACCTGAAAGTACGCACCGCCAATCAGGCGGCGAGCGCCATTTTGGGCGTCGATCTGGAGGCCGCCATCGGCAAGCCCTTCGACGAGTCGATCAGCGACAGTGCGTTGTTCACGCAATTCTTGAGCGCCATCAAGCAGCGGCTGCAGCCCGAGCAACTCGACTGGCGCGAACAAATCGAGCTGCTGTCGGAGTCCGGCAAGCATGTTTTGATGTGCGCCTGCACGGCACTGCCCAACGACGCCGGCGGCGCGGCCGGCGTGGTGCTGGTGTTCGACGACATCACCACGCTGCTGCAAGCGCAGCGCGATGCCGCGTGGGGCGAGGTGGCGCGGCGCTTGGCGCACGAGATCAAGAACCCGCTCACGCCCATCCAGTTATCCGCGGAGCGGATGCGACGCAAGTTCCTTGGCAGCATGAATGAGCAGGACGCTCAAATCCTCGAGCGCGCGACCACTACCATCGTGGCGCAAGTCGACGCCATGAAGCAGATGGTCAACGCGTTCAGCGAGTATGCGCGCGCGCCCGACATGCATTTCTCGCGCTTCGATCTCAATCAATTGATCACCGAAGTCGTGGATCTGTATCGGGTGCAGGACAGCAGCGCCGAGATGAAGCTGCTGTTGAACCCGCAACTTCCGACGATTTCGGCGGATCGGATGCGAATCCGGCAGATCCTGAACAACCTGGTCACGAATTCCTTGGAGGCGCTCGAGGGCAAGGTGGGCGCGTGGATCGAAATTGAAACGCAGCTCGTCGACGAAGGTCAAAAGCATGGGGCGTCCGTCGCGATCGTGGTGACCGATAATGGTCCAGGCTTTCAGCGGGATCTGATCGGCACTGTCTTTGATCCCTATGTCACCAGCAAGCCGAAGGGCACGGGGCTGGGGCTGGCAATTGTTAAGAAGATTGTGGAAGAACACGGCGGACGCATTGAGGCAGATAATCTGCGCTCGGGCGGCGCGCGCGTGCGAATTGTATTGCCGTTGGCCGACAGCTCGCGCTCCGCGGGCTCCGTCAAGCCGCGCGCAGGTGAACATAGGAGAGAACGTGTATGACCGCTTCAAGAATACTGGTGGTGGACGATGAGGCGGATATCCGCGGGCTGCTGAAAGAGATTCTCTCCGAGGAAGGCTACGAGGTGGAGATTGCGGCGGACGCGAGCCAAGCGCGCTCCTCGCGCGCGGCGCAGGTTCCCGATCTGGTGCTGTTGGACATCTGGATGCCCGATACGGATGGCATTACGTTGCTGCGTGAATGGTCCGCGACCGATGGCTACGATTGCCCGGTCGTCATGATGTCGGGGCATGGAACGGTTGAAACGGCCGTCGAGGCCACGCGTCTCGGTGCGTTCGACTTCGTCGAAAAGCCGCTGTCGCTGACCAAACTACTGCGCACCGTAGAACGGGCGCTCGATGCCGGACGGCGCAAACGCCTGTCGGCGCGCACGCAAGGTTCAGCGCTGGCGGTGCCGATCGGCAAGTCCAAGATCACGCAGATGCTGCGCGAACAGGTCCAACAGGCGGCTTCCAGCTCCTCTCCGGTGCTGTTCGTAGGCGAGTTGGGATCGGGCCGGGAAGCGTATGCGCGCTACCTGCATTCTTTGAGCGCGCGCTCCCCGAAGCCTTTTTTCACGGTGGTTGCGGCCAGTCTCGGAGCGGACCCCGCCGCGGCGCTGTTCGGCAGCGAGCGCGACGGCAAGGTCGAACCAGGTGCCTTCGATCAGGCTACGGGCGGTTCGCTCTACTTGAGCGGCCTCGAGGATTTGAATGCCAATGCGCAACGCGCGCTGCTGGGCGCCATCGAACAAAACGGCTATACGCGGATCGGCGGCCGGCAGCGCCTGAATCTCAATGTGCGCTGGATCAGCTCGGCCCAGGAAGGTTTCGAGGCGAACTCTTCGGCCGAGCCGTTTCGCCGCGACCTCTTGGCACACTTGAGCGTGATCACCTTGCGGGTGCCGCCGCTGCGCGACTACGCCGAGGATGTCCCGGATTTATTGCGCTACTACGTCGATCGGTTGGTCGATGAGCAGCACCTGCCGCTGCGCCGTTTCAGCGTCGCCGCCCAAAACCGTCTGCGCAACTATCCCTGGCCGGGAAATGTGGGTGAGCTGAAGAACTTGGTTCAACGCGTGCTGATCTTGGGCGCGGGCGAGGAAATCCGGCTCGAGGAGATAGAACGCGAACTGGCCGTCAAGATGGCCGTCGATGAGCCCCTGGTGAAGCAGGATCTCCTGGCCCTGCCGCTGCGCGAGGCGCGCGAACAATTCGAGCGCGCCTATCTTCAGCAACAATTGCTGCTTTGCAATGGAAAAGTCGGGCAATTGGCGAAGAGAGTGGGCATGGAGCGAACGCACCTATACCGCAAACTTCGGGCATTAGGCGTCGATTTTCGCCAATTAGGGGAGGATTAGCGTGATATGAAAGAATCTAGGCCCGAAAGCAACAGGCCCTAGATTCTTCTCTATCAGTACATCATCCGCGTCTTGACATAACTTAACAATTCACGGTGCGACTGGCATACTTCACGCCGCGTTCGTCGCGCGGGGAAAAAAAGATGGAAGCAATAGCCACCGGCTCAGCGCTACGGTCCGAGAGCCGACATTTCTATGTCTGGATGGCCGGCGGCTTTTTGCTTGTGGCGTTCGGCGGATTCGTTCCGACCTATTGGGCGAAAGTGGCCACGGGGACCTTTCACGCCGAGCCCATCATTCACATTCACGGCGCTTTGCTGTTCAGCTGGACCTGTTTCTATTTCGTGCAGACGGCGCTGGTCGCCTCCGGACGCACGCTCACGCATCGCGCCTGGGGATTGGCGGGGATTTCGCTATTCACCGCCATGATGTGTTCGATTCTGCTGGGCCAGGAGGCCGTGTTGGCGAGAAATGCGGCCTTGGGCTACGGCGAGGCGGCCCTGCGATTCTCTGCGGTAACGTTGCTGGCGTGGCCGCTGATGGCAGTTATTTTCACCCTGGCAATCGTCAAGGTACGCCGGCCCGAAACACATAAAAGACTGATGACCTTGCTGATGATCGGCATGATGACGCCGGCGATTGCGCGGCTGTTTCTCACGTTTTTCGCGCCGCCGGGCCTCGTCGGGCCGCCGCCCCCCTTTGTTGCGACACCCCCGGGACTGGCCGCCGATTTGTTTCTGGTGGTGGCCATGGTGCGTGATTGGCGCATGCTCGGACGCCCTCACGCGGTTTATATCTATGGAGGCCTCATCGTGGTCGCGCAACAACTGCTCACGGCGCCGATTGCGGCCACCGCGGCCTGGATGCACATCGCCAAGGCCTTTGCACGATTGGCAAGTTAGCGGTTAGTCGCCGACGCGGATCTCGAGCACGTCAATATCGGCCTTGTGCAACGTCTGGCGCATGCGATTCAGATCATCCAGCTTGGAAATTGGACCGATGCGGATGCGGTGCCACGTATCGGTATCCACCGTCACCTTTTGCACATTCGATTCGATGCCCAGCAACGCCAGCTTGGCCCGTACGCGGTCGGCGTCGGCAAAATTCTTGTATGAGCCGGCTTGCAAAACATAGGTGCCGGCGCGCGTCTCGGGCACGGATTTAATGTCGGGCCTGACATCCTTGTCCTTCTCGGGCACGACCACTTCGAATTTCGGCAACATCTCGTAGAAGGCGTAGGATTTCGAATCGTCCGCCACCGGCGGATCGCCTGCTTCCGGCGCCTCATTGCCGTGGGGCCGTTTCTTGATCGCCTTGCCGGTGTGGGTCTCGGGGACATCGAGCCGATGATCCTTCAAATAAATCACCCCGGCCACCGCGAGCCCGAGGCCCAAACCCAAGGCGAGCCCAAGCCATCCCGAAAAGGCACCCGGTTTCTTGCGCTTAGGTTTGTAGTCGCGTGCCATGAGTCCTTACATCGTGTCGGGCGCGGACACGCCCAGCAGCGCAAGTCCGTTGCGGATCACGATTTGAGTCGCAAGCGCCAGATCGAGCCGCGCATCGCGCATGCCGCCATCCTCGACTATGAATTGGTGCGCGCTGTAGTAGGTATGAAAATCATTCGCCAGGTCGCGCAAGTAGTGCACCAGCGAATGGGGAGCGCGCTGCGCCGCGCACTGCTCGATGACCCCTGGATATGCGCTGATGCGCTTGATCAATTGCAGCTCTTGCGGCTCCTTGAGAAGGCCCAAGGACGCGATGCCATGCGCAACGTCGTGCTCAAGTCCGCGTTCCTTGAGCTGCCGCCGAACGCTGGAGACACGCGCATGCGCGTATTGAATGTAGTACACCGGGTTTTCGTTGGATCGCGACTTCGCCAGCTCCATGTCGAAATCCAGATGTTGATCGTTGCTGCGCATCACGTAGAACAGCCGCGCGGCATCGTTGCCCACTTCCTTGCGCAGGTCCCTCAAGGTGACATAGTCGCCTGAGCGCTTCGACATCTTGGCTTTCTCGCCGCCGCGAAACAGCGACACGATCTGCACGAGCAGCACCTCGAAGCGCTGCGGCTGCCCGCCGAGCGCCATCAGAGCCGCGCGCAACCGCGTGATGTAGCCGTGATGGTCGGCGCCCCAGATATACAGGAGGTGCTCGAAGCCGCGCTCCAGTTTGTTCAACACGTAGGCAATGTCGGAAGCGAAGTAGGTCTTGAGGCCGTTGTCGCGGACGATGACGCGGTCCTTCTCGTCGCCGAAATCCGTGCTCTTGAACCAGAGTGCGCCGTCTTTGAGGTAGGCGTGTCCCGACTTTTTTAAAGTCTCGATCGAGCGGTCGATGGCGCCGCTGGCGCTCAACGAGCGTTCGGAGAACCAACAATCGAAGATGACGCCGAATTCGGCAAGATCCTCACGAATGTCGCCGACGATGCCCTCGAGCGCGGTTGAGAGCACGGTCTCGTATGCGGCGTCGCCAATCAGTGCGCGCGCGCGAGCGATGAGTGCGTCGATGAAAGCGTCCTTGTCGCCGCCTTGCGGTTCGTCCGGCGGCAGACCATCGAAGACCTCGGTCGCGGAATGCTTGAGGGTCGTGCCGACGACGGCGAACAGCTGCTCGCCGACCGCAACCAAATATTCACCGACATAGGCATTGGCCGGAAAGGTGAATGCTTCGCCGCAACGCTCGAGATAGCGCAGCCACGCGCTGACCGCCAAAATATCCATTTGACGGCCGCCATCGTTGATGTAGTACTCGCGCTGGACATCGAAGCCCGCGGCCTCAAGAAGATTGCTGAGCGACGCCCCGAAGGCAGCATGCCGCCCATGGGCAACGTGCAAAGGCCCGGTGGGATTCGCCGAAACGAATTCCACTTGCACACGCCGCCCTGCGCCCAAGTTCGATCGGCCGTAGGACGCGCCATCCTGCAAGACCTTGCCGATCTCGCGATGATAGGCATCATCCCTTAAAAAGAAATTGATGAATCCGGCGCCGGCGATTTCCACTTTGGCGATGGATTCGTTTGCGGGCAGGGCCTCTACCAAGGCTTCCGCGAGTTTGCGGGGATTCTGCCGCGTGGCCTTCCCCAAGCGCATGGCAAGATTGCTGGCGAAGTCGCCGTGCTGCGCGTCGCGGGTGTTTCCTACTTCGATGCCGACCCCACGAGCGTCGCGGGGCACGATGTCTTCCGGAAGCGCATCCAAGGCGTGCTGCAGCAAAGCTTCGATCAGAGTCTTCAAGAAGGCGATCCCTGGGGTGACAAAGGCTGCGCAGTTTACCGCAAAGCGCTCAGTCGACCGCAAAGCGCTCAGTCGACTTCCAGCGGATCGACGTCGATAGACCAACGTAATCCGGTCGGATGCGGCAGAGCCTCGATTTTTGGCAGCCAGCGGGCAAGGAAACGCTGCAGAGTCGACCGAACCGCTGTTTCGATCAGCAAGTGCGCACGGAAGTGATCGGCGCGGCGCGCGATCAGGGCTGTCGCGGGCCCCAGGATTTTCACCGCGCCTTCGCTCAAAATCTCCCCGGCCGCGGCGGCGGCACGCAAGAAGGAGTCAAGTGCCGCGCTGTCCTTTGCCTCGGCGCGCAGCAGCGCGAGGCGCGAGAAGGGCGGCCAACCGGCTTCGCGGCGCTCTTCCAACGCGCTCAAGGCGAAGCTTTCGTAGCCTTCGCTGATGAGGCGGTTCAAAAGCGGATGTTCGGGAAACTCGGTTTGGATCAGCACCTCACCGGCGCGCGCCTCGCGTCCGGCCCGGCCTGCGACCTGCGTGATGGTCTGTGCGAGGCGCTCGGTGGCGCGAAAATCGCTGGCAAACAGCCCCTGATCGGCGTCCAGGATCACCACCAACGTCACGTCGGGAAAGTGGTGACCCTTCGTGAGCATTTGCGTGCCGACCAAGATGCGCGCCTCGCCGCTGTGCACCCGGTCGAGCACGGTTTGAATGGAGCCGCGGGCGGACGCGCTATCGCGGTCCAATCGGGCGAGCGGCGCGTCTGGAAAGAAACGCGCCAGGGTCTCCTCGACGCGTTCCGTGCCTTGACCCACCGGCAACAGTGCTTGCCCGCAGCTGCCGCAGATGGTGGGCACAGGGGCTTGCGCGCCGCAGTGATGGCAGCGAAGTTGCTGCGCTCGGCGATGCAAGGTCATGCGCGCATCGCAGTGCGCACAGGGGGCGACCCAGCCGCAGGAATTGCAAAACAAACTCGGTGCATAGCCGCGCCGATTCAAGAACACGATGATCTGTCCGCCGGCCTTGAGGTGTTGATCGATGGCCTGCATTGCGGGTGTCGAGATCCCCTGCTCCGCAGCGTGCCGGCGCAGATCGATGAGCGACATTCGCGGCGGTTGCGCCGCGCCGGGGCGTTGCGGCAGCAGGTGTTTGATGTAGCGTCCGCTCGCGGCATTCTCCAAAGTTTCGAGCGATGGCGTCGCGGAGCCCAAAATAACGGGAACATCGGCACTGCGGGCCCGCATGACGGCCAGGTCGCGCGCCGAATATCGAAAACCTTCGTGCTGCTTGTACGAGGGGTCGTGCTCTTCATCGACGACGATCAAGCTAAGCCGGGGCAGCGACGTAAATACCGCAGAGCGCGTTCCAATGACAATTCGTGCCGCGCCGCTGTGCGCCGCGCGCCACGCGTCGCGGCGTTCGCTGTCGGTAAGGCCCGAGTGGACCACGGCAACGCCGGCGCTGAAACGGCGCCGAAAGCGCTCGACCAGCTGCGGCGTCAGAGCGATCTCCGGCACGAGCACCAGTGCTTGGCCGCCGCCGGCAATGGCCGCGGCGATGACCCGCAGGTACACCTCGGTCTTGCCGCTCCCCGTCACCCCATAGAGCAAGTGCGTGTTGAAATTCGACAGCGCGAGGATGGTATCGACCGCCTGCGCTTGCGCACCGGTGAGCGCGAGGTCGCCGGGATGCATCTGCATGGGAATCAAGGCGTCCGGCACGTCGGCGCGGTGCGCGGTGATCCAACCGCGCGCCGCCAGACTCTTGAGGAGCCCCGGATTAAAGGCGGCGCTGACCTCATCGGCCGTCACGCCGTCGCGATCTGCCAGCCAGGCGAGCAAGGCGCGCTGCTGCGGCGCGCGCTTCGAACTTGGCTCTCTAAGCTCCTCGCGCCCCTGATCGGTGAGACTGAAGTGTTCGGCGCTTGCGGCGGCAGGTTGGCCTGAACGCAAGGAGACCGGCAATGCGGCTGCGTAAACTTCTCCGATCGGATGGTGGTAGTAGTCGGCCGCCCAACGCAGCAATTCAAAAGTGATGGGATCGAAGACCGGCCGTTCGTCCAAGAACTCGTGCGCAGCCTTGAGTTTGCTCAAGGGAAGCGTCGATGCGGAAGCGGTGCCAACCAAAATGCCGATCAGACGTTGACGACCGAAGGGCACGACTACCCGCACGCCGGGCGGCGGCACTTTTTGCCCAGATGATTCTTGCGCCGGCGGCAGATAATCGAAGACGCGGCGCAGCGGCGTGTCGAGCGCGATCTGCAAAATCATGAATCTTTTGTCCACAAAGTCTGTGGATAAGTCTGTTGAAAAGCAGGGGTCATTTACCCTAAGTGCCCGTTCCGTTTCGGGTCCTGTCAAATTGATGGAAAAACACCCGAAATCGAATTGATTCTTTTAAATTCAAAGGATTACGGCCCCCACCGGATTTGACGCCGAGGTAATGATCGAAAATATTGCAACGGGCGTCACACACGGTGTGCGTAAGTCGCTGATCTTGCGCTGTTCGCGGCGTCAACCAACCCTTCGGGTAAGCGTTTATACAGTGAATGGAGATGATACGCATGGCTCGCTTTGATACGCTCAATACAGCATGGATGGTCTGGGATAATCCCGCTCCAGCGCCGGAGGGAGCGGTTCTGGAGTACACGAGAGAACTCGAGAAATTCTTGGCTGAGATCGAGCGTCGGGCTTTTCGCATGGCGCAGGTCGCATTGCGCGATCCGGACGATGCCCTCGATGTCGTCCAAGACGCCATGCTCAAGCTCACCCGCAGTTACGCCTCACGTCCCAGCGCGGAATGGCGGCCGCTGTTTTATCGAATTCTGGAGAACGGCATACGGGACCTGCAGCGGCGCCGAACGGTACGCAAACGGGTCATGACGTGGTTGCCGGGACCCAAGGAAGATCCGGACAATGAGGCGCAGGATCCGTTGGACAACGTCGCGGATTCCGGGCCCACCATTCCAGAGAAATTGATGCAGGGGCAGGCGATGGAGCAGCTGGAAGAATCGCTGCGGGCATTGCCGGCGCGGCAGCGCGAAGCTTTCATGCTGCGTAATTTTGAAGGAATGGATGTTGCCGAGACGGCGAGCGCCATGGCTTGCTCGGAAGGCAGCGTCAAGACGCACTATTCGCGCGCGGTGCATGCATTGCGCGAACGGCTCGGCGAGGTCTGGTAATGAGCGAAAAAAATAACGATGCCTTCGAGACGCGCAGCCGCGCGCTGTTTCAGGACAGTGTCGATGGGCTGGATATGCGCATCCGCTCGCGTCTGACGCAGGCGCGCAATGCCGCACTCGAGGCTGCTTCGCCAAGGCGGCGACCCTGGTTGTTTGGCTGGAAGATGTGGGCGCCCGCAGCCGGCGTGACCGCCGCGGCCATTTTGGGTGTAGGACTGTGGATCGGGTCCCCGATCGGCCATCAGGCGGCAACCGTGGCTGAGTCGAACCTCGAAGACCTTGACCTCGTCGCTGCGACGGACGAAGGTTCGGCTGATGCCATGGAGATGCTGCAAGACGATATCGATTTTTATGAATTTGCGGACAAAGCCGCGAACTCGGGACCGGCTGCGTAGGTTGATTTTCGCGGGCTTCGCAAGGAGCTGGCTGCTGTTGGGTGTGCTGTGCGGGACGGCGAATGCAACTCCGCCGCAGGCGACTCCGCCTCCGCCGGCGCCAGCGCAAACCCCGGCGCCGACTCCGGCACCGCCCGCGTCATCGGCCAAACCGCCGCCGCCGCCCGATGAAAGTTTCCTCGAGTTTCTGGGCTCGGACGACGTGGGTGATACTGCTTGGTGGGAGTTTTTGAAGAAGGCGCCGCCGCGAGGGAGTGATCCTCCACCCGCAACGCCGCCGCAGGATGCGAAGAAATGATCCGGAATTTGGCTATCTGCGCCAGTCTTGCGTTAAGCGTTGCCACCAGCTTCGCGCAAACCCCTGCGTCCGCGCCGCCCGCACCGCCGGCCGCCGCACCGGCCCCCGGCATGCCGCCAGGCGCTGCCCCGGCGCCTGCCACGCCGAGGGCTTGGGAGTCGCTCTCGCCGGAGCAGAAGCAAGTGCTCCAAGGCTATCAAGGCAAGTGGAATAGCCTGCCCCCGGAGCGCCAGCAGGCGCTGGCGAAGGGCAGCCAACGCTGGATTTCAATGACGCCGCAACAGCGCGCCGGCGCCCAGCAACGATTCAATGTGTGGCGCGCCATGCCGCCGGAGCAGCGGCAATTGGTGCGTCAACGCTGGCAAGAATTCAAATCCCTGCCGCCCGAACGGCAACGCGAAGTGCGGGACTCCTTCAATCGATTCCGCCAGATGCCGCCGGAAAGGCGTCAGCAATTGCGGCAGCAATGGCATCAAATGACGCCGGAGCAACGGCACCGCGCGGTACAGGGTATGCACGCGGCGCCGCCGCCGCATCGGGTTCCTCGCTAGACCCCCACACCGTGAGATTAAGCGGCGCGCATGGGCTGGCGGTATGGGAAGGTTCGAGGCCCGGGAGACCAGGTCCTCGAACCTTCCCATACCGCCAGACCGTTCGGGCGGGACGCTCAATCTCACGGTGCTGGAGGACGAGTGTCGAGTGGCCGCCGTCGGTCGGGCGGCCTCATGCGCGCACTCGTACGACGGAAAATCGCGTGTCGCCAACACCCGCCGGTAACGTCGATATCACTTACCCGGCTGGTAACTGCGTTCCGCATGAGCGCGCACATCCTCGGGATAAAAGAGCACGTCGCGAAATCGTCCCTGACTGAACATCAGGGCTTGATCGGTGAAATGCGGCGATGAGGGATCGCCGCTCTCGCCGCCGCTCATCAGGGCCTTCGCATGGATGGTCG
This sequence comes from Steroidobacteraceae bacterium, assembly GCA_035603615.1. Taxonomy (GTDB): domain Bacteria; phylum Pseudomonadota; class Gammaproteobacteria; order Steroidobacterales; family Steroidobacteraceae; genus Bog-1198. The sequence goes on from DATNKC010000141.1 coordinate 14,690, forward strand.
GACCGAAATCCACCGCCGCGATGAAACTGTTGCCCGTGGACCCGTAGATCTTTTTGGTTTTGCGGGGCTTGGAAGAGTCGAACGAGGCCAGCGCGCCCCACTGCGAGGACGCGAACCCCACCGGCAGACTCGGGCGGGCATCGTCGAATGGCTGCACGATGTCGCCGGTCAAACGCTGAAAGCGGTTGATCTCGCCCCAAGCGATTCGCCAGCGGCCGAAGTCCTGCTGCAATTTCGCGAGCGCGGCGCTCAAGCCCTCGAGGCGCTCGTCGTCCGTCAATTTGTCGACCAGATAATCGTAAGCCGGTTCGTCCGCATCGCGCGCCGCGGCGCCGTTGCGCTCGATCAATCCCTGGCCCCAGAAAATCGCGACCGCTGTCGCTACCGAATCCGCGGAGGTGCGCCGGTTCCAGGCTCGCAACGTGTCGATCGCTTCCGCCAAGCTGGCGCGCCGCGGATCGGCGCCGGGCAGCGCGTCGTACGCTTGGATGAGCGGCGGCAGCAGAATATCGAAGGCGGTCAAGTGGCCGTCGTAGCCTGCTGCGATCAGGCTGTCCAGAGTGGCACCGCGGAGTTTGCTCAAGACTTCGACGGCGTGCGGGCCGCGCGGATTCTCGCCCTTGGTCCACATGTAGCGCGGATAGTTCTCGACTTTCGGACTCTGCTCGCCCGCGGCGGAGAACGGCCAGTTGTTGCTGTTGAACAGCCAACCGTTGCTGGGATTCAACAATGTGATGGTGTCCGCGATGGCATGCGGGCCGTGCCATTCCGTGGCGGGATTGCTGCCGTCGACCGGATGCGTGAAATCGAATGAGGTATCGCGCTTCGGTATGAAATTTCCATGGAAGTAGGCGATCGTTCCACTGGCGTCCGCATAAACGGTGTTGTTGGACGTATCGGTGCGCATGTCCTGGGTCTTGCGGAATGACGCGTAGTCGGTGGTTTTCGTGCGCAAGAAGGATTGCGATAGCGCCGGCACGGGTTCTTGCAGCAGTTTGATGGCGATCCACTTGCCATTCTCGGCGCGAATGATCGGTCCATGATGACTGTGATACACCGTGAATGAGCGCTTGCCCAAGCCTGCGGCCTGCTTGATGGGAATGCTGACCACGCTCGCGCGCAGTTTCTTGAGCCCAGGTCCGTAACGGTAATAAAGCCCATCGGGTTTTTTGACCAAGTCTTCCGCGTATTCATCGATGGCATCGCCGCCGTACGAGGTATGCATCCAACCGTTGTGCGTATTGAAGCCCTGGTAGACGAAGAACTGTCCCCAGGTAACCGCGCCGTACACGTTGAGGCCCGCTTCACTGACCATCTGCAGTTCCGATCGAAAATAATAGGAAGTGTGCGGATTGATCCAAAGCATTGCATGTCCGGAGGCAGTCAACTTCGGAGCGATGGCGAATCCATTCGAGCCGCCCGGAAACTCCTCTGGAACGGGATCAGTTGCCGCCCCCGGGAGCGCCGCCATCGGTGGTGTGGCGGGTCCGTAGAATTTTTCCAACTGCTTCAAGTCGATGGTTTCAATGTCGCCGCCGATACTGCCTTCGGTAAAGGACAAGGCCATCCAGGGCTCAAAATGCCGAATGACCTTCGGGTGTACGGCCGAATGGGTCGACAGGAAGTAGTTCAGTCCGTCCGACCAGGCATCCATCAGCGACTTAAGCCAGACAGGTGCCGCGCGATATTGTTGCTGCAGCCGGCCGACATCGATGAACAGGCGTGCGCGCAGGTCGCTATAGAGAGCGGATTCACCCTCCGCCTGTGCCAACCAGCCAAGGCTTACGAGGTAGTTGTGTTCGATTCGATTGAAATCGTCTTCCGCCTGCGCATAGATCATGCCGAACACGGCGTCTGCGTCGGATTTGCCGTAGACATGCGCAATGCCCCAATTGTCGCGAATAATATGGACACGCTGTGCGTGTTCTCGCCAGGCGTTTTCACTCGCAGCGTCGCTTGCGCCCGCGGCGCAGACGACAGCGGGAATGCACATCAGCGCGGCAAAAAACAATTTCATGGTTTATACGCCTCCGGGCCCGTAGCATCGCGCAATGCGAACCTCTTTGCGCGTGGTTTTATATCTGGCCTTAATTTTTGGCGGCCCTTCCGAAGCGGCAACGACCTTCCAGATCCCGGACGCAGCGCTTCCCGATCCGTTGATTTTAGTTGCCTACGGAGACATGCGGTTCACCGAAAGCAGCGAAACCGCGGCCAGCTCGCCGACCGCACGTCGAGCGTTGGTCGCGAAGATTGCGGCAGAGAATCCGGCCGCCATCTTCATCAACGGCGACCTGCCGTTTCATGGCATCGCCGCTGACTACGAGGTGTATCGCGCGGAGACCCAGGTCTGGCGCGACAAGCATTTACGGGTCTATCCGGCGCTCGGAAATCATGAACTGTCGGCCTGCTTCCTATCGAGTTGCCTCGACCGGTGGTGGAAGGCCTTTCCTGAACTGAACGGGCTGCGCTGGTACTCGGTTGCCGTCGGCAGCAGGTTGGTCGGCATTGCATTGGACAGCGATGCCCCGCTGTTGCCGGGCAGTGCGCAACGGACGTGGCTGGAAGGCCAGATCGCCTCGCTCGAGCCGGCGGTTCGCGTGGTGCTGATCGTCATGCATCATCCGCCTGTCGCGGATGTGCAAACGGTCAAACTCGTGGACCACAATCCCCGCGCGAATGAACAGGCGTTGGCGGCGTATCTCAAGACCGCTGCGGCCCACAGCGCCGTCCGTTTCGTGGTCAGCGCGGGCCATATTCACAACTACGAGCGGCTCTCGCAGGACGGGGTCACTTACCTGGTTTCCGGCGGCGGCGGCGCGACGCCTTACGAAGTGGATCGCACGGCTGCGGATCTATATCAAGATGCGGACTTTCCGAACTATCACTACGTGCGCTTCGAATTGCGGGGCAAGACCTTCAGCGGCGAAATGATCCGCCTGCAGGATTACACCGCCCGCAGCCCGTCGCATTGGCAAACTCGGGATCGCTTCGAGATCAGCCTGCAGCCTTGACGGCTTGGATCAGCTGACTCACCGCCGCCTGCGCATCGCCATACAGCATGCGGGTTTGATCAAGCCCGAACAACGCGTTGTCGATACCCGAAAATCCCTGGCCTTGTCCGCGCTTGATCACGATGACATTTTTCGCCTTGTCGGCGTTCAAGATCGGCATGCCGTAAATCGGGCTATTCTTGTTGGTGCGCGCATCAGGATTTACCACATCATTGGCGCCGATGATGAGCGCCACGTCCGCGGTTTCGAACTCCGCGTTGATCTCGTCCAAATCCGAAATCAAATCGTAGGGCACTCCGGCTTCCGCGAGCAGCACATTCATGTGGCCCGGCATGCGGCCTGCGACCGGATGAATGGCGAAGCGCACCTTGACGCCGTGGTCCATGAGCAATTGCGTCAGTTCCCAGACTTTGTGCTGCGCCTGCGCCACCGCAAGACCATATCCCGGCACGATGATGATCTTTTGCGAATACGCCATCATGACGCCGGCATCGGAAGCCTCGATGGGTTTTTGCGTACCGGCGGCGCCGCCGCCGGCCACTGACGTCTCGCCGAAATTCGAGAAAAGCACATTGCCGAGCGAGCGGTTCATGGCCTTCGCCATGAGCTGCGTGAGCAGCGTACCGGCAGAGCCGACGACGGTGCCGGCGATGATCATCGCGGCGTTATCGAGCACGAAGCCTTCGAAGCCCACCGCAAGACCGGTGAGGGCGTTGTACAAGGAGATCACCACCGGCATGTCGGCGCCGCCGATGGGCAGCGTCATCGCGACGCCGAGGATCAGCGCGAACACGAAGAGCAGCGACACGACAGGAAGCCCGGAATCCGCGCCCACGCCGCTCACGACCATGAAGCCGAAGCCGACGGTAATCAGCAATATTGCCAAATTGACGAATTTTTGGCCGGAAAAGCGCACCGATTTGGTGATCAAGCCCTGCAACTTGGCGAACGCAATCAGGCTGCCGCTGAAGGAGACGGCGCCGATGAATCCGCCGACGGCGGCCATGGTCAGATGCACCGGGTTGTGCTCATTGCCGCTGTACAGCTCCACCGCGGCAATCGCCGCCGCGGCGCCGCCGCCCATGCCGTTGTAGAGCGCGATCATCTGCGGCATGTCGGTCATGGCCACGCGCTTGCCGCTGACCCACGCAATGACGGTGCCGATCGCAATTGCAATGATCACCAGCATCAAATTGAGCGAGGAAGCGCCCATGAACGCCAGTGTGACGATGGTGGCCAGCAGCATGCCGACGCCCGCCCAGCGAACGCCGCTGACGGCGGTGACGGGCGAACTCATGCGCTTCAGGCCCAGAATGAACAGCGCAGCCGCAATGAGGTATGAAAGCTGGGTCAGGGTTTGAATGGTCGAAGCGGAAGGCATCCTTTAAGGTCCTTTCTTTTTGCCGGCGAGCACGAACATTTTCAGCATGCGCTCGGTAACAACATAGCCGCCGACGGCGTTTCCGGCGGCCAGCAGCACGCCAATGAAGCCGATGACCCGCACCAAGGTCGTATCGGCCGTCGCCAGAGCGACCATCGCACCCACCAAGACGATGCCGTGCACGAAGTTCGATCCCGACATGAGCGGCGTGTGCAGGATCACCGGTACGCGCGAAATGACCTCGTAGCCGGTGAAGGCCGCCAGCATGAAAATATAGAGTGCTATTACGCCGTCAATCATGTCTTCTGCCCCTCCACTGCCGCGCGTGTGGCTTCATGCTTGATTTGTCCGTCATGCGTGAGCACCGCGCCGGCAAATACTTCGTCGTTCCAATCGATCGCCAGCTCGCCTTTGGGCAGCGCCGGCTTTAGAAAATTGAACAGATTGCGCGAATACATTTCGCTGGCGTGGTACGGCAAGGAGGCGGGCAGATTCAACGGGCCGACGATTTTGACTCCGCCTTGCAATACGGTCTCGCCGGCCTTGGTCAATTCGCAGTTGCCGCCTTGCTCGGCGGCAATATCGACGATGACCGACCCCGCCTTCATGCGCGCCACAGCCGCTTGAGAAATGATGCGCGGGGCGGCGCGTCCGGGGACCGACGCCGTGCTGATCACCGCATCGCTCGCGGCGATGCGCGCATCCAGGACTTCCTGCTGCTTGGCCTTTTCTTCCGCCGTGAGTTCGCGCGCATAGCCGCCGGCTCCTTCCGCGGAAACGCCGGTCTCGACGAATTTCGCGCCGAGCGACTTGATTTGATCCTTTGTCGCACTACGAACGTCATACGCCTCGACCACGGCCCCTAAGCGTTTTGCGGTCGCGATAGCCTGGAGCCCGGCGACGCCGGCGCCAATCACCAGGACTGTGGCCGGCCGAATCGTGCCCGCAGCGGTGGTCAGCATGGGCAGAAATCTTTCCAGCGTATTGGCCGCGATCAAGGCGGCTTTATAGCCGGCAACGGAGGCCTGCGAGGACAGTGCATCCATCGACTGCGCGCGCGAAATACGCGGAACCAACTCCATTGCAAAGGCGGTAATGCCACGCTCTTTGAGCGCCAGGACCAGATCCGGGCGCGCATAGGCCTGCATGAAGCCAACGATGACAGCACCTTTTTTGAGCGCTGCGACTTCCGTCAAGGAGGGCGGCTGGACTTTCAAGATAACGTCGGCAGTGGCAAGAATCGTGGAGGCATCGCTGAATTCGGCATCCGCATACAGGGCATCGGGAAAATGCGCTGCTGCCCCCGCGCCGCGTTCGATCAGCACACGGACGCCGAGGGACTTGAGTTTGGTGGCGATCTCCGGAACCAGGGCAACTCGGGTTTCTTTGGCAGCGGTTTCCTTGAGGACACCGACGACGACAGGCATGCAAAACTCTCCCAAGCCGTAAGTTACGCGCGAAACATTGAATTATGGCATAAGACTCGACTATCTTTGGTGCGTTATGAACCTGAGCGAGCAACACAAGTATCAATTGCTGGATTGGCGGGATGACCTTACGGTGGTCTCGCATGCTCATCCTTTGTCCCAACAAATCCTGCGCACCGATGTCTCCGGTATGCCGCTCGAATGGGTCGACTACCGTGAGGCGGCGCGCCTGTACCACACCGAACAAGTGGCTTACACCTGCGGATCGCTGCTGTACCGGCTGTACGGCGGAACCTGCGCGCGGACCGGACTGCGAACCATCGTGGATGTCAATTCGATCATCGCCACGCTGGGCGTGACCGGCAATCCGGGCAACTTGCGCGGCGCGGGGTACACGCCGCCGCTCAACAATCAGACTCTGTTTCGCCGCGACGCGTATCTGTGTCTGTATTGCGGTGCGCGCTTTACCTATAGCCTCCTGTCGCGGGACCACGTGACGCCTTTCAGCCGCGGCGGCCAAGACACGTGGAGCAATGTGGTGTCGGCTTGCCGTCGCTGCAACAATGCCAAAGCGTCCCGCACGCCGGAGCAAGCCGGCATGCAGCTTTTGGCGGTGCCTTTCACGCCCACCTATGCCGAGTACATTTTCCTGAAGGGCCGGCGGGTGCTCGCGGATCAGATGGACTACCTGGTGGCGCATTTTCCGCGTTCCAGCCCGCTGCACGAGCGCATGCAACGCTGGCCGATGTGAACGCAATCGCGGGGATCCCCGTTCCGCGGTCGGGCGTGGTGTACTACATCGACGCCAGCTACTTTATCTTTCGCGCCTACCATTCCATGCCGCCCGATATGGTGGATGCCGACGGCAATGCGACACATGCCTTGTACGGGTTCGCACGTTTTCTTTCCGATCTTCTCGAGAGGGTGCGGCCGGAAAGAATCGGCGTCGCATTCGATCTGAGCTTGCGCAGCGTGACATCGTTTCGCAATGGTATTTATCCGGCATACAAAGCCAATCGTGAAGCGCCGCCCGCCGATTTGGAGCGGCAATTCGCGTTATGCCGCGAGTTTTGCCGGCATATGGGATTGGCCGAGTTCGCGAGCGCTGAATACGAGGCGGACGACATCATCGGAACCTTGGCGGCGCGCTCGCGCGCCGCGGGTCTGCGCAACGTTTTGGTCACGCGCGACAAGGACCTATCGCAGTTGATCCGGGACGGCGACGTATTCTGGGATTACAGCGGCAACACACGCTATCACTATCACGACATTGGCCCGCGCTTCGGAGTCGCGCCCGAGCTCATCGCCGACTTCTTGGCGCTGACCGGAGATACCGTCGACAACATCCCCGGTGTGCCGGGCGTCGGCAAGAAGACCGCCGCGGAACTATTCGGCGTGTTCGGTTCCCTCGATGAATTGTATGCAAATCTTCATCGAATTCCGTTCTTGAAGCTGCGCGGCGCCGCCGCCGTCGCTGCTAAACTACTGGCTCACAAGGATGCCGCCTACCTTGCCCGGCGTTTGACCGGTATCGTATGCGACATCCCGATTGAGGCGACGCTCGATGACTTGAAACCGAGACCGCAGGATCGCTGCGGGCTCGACTCTTTTTTTGACGCCCATGGATTCGGGAATATTTTGCGACAGCAGGTGCGCCGCATCGCCACCGCTGCTTAAAGACGGGGGTAGACCATGGCGCAGAAAGATATTCAATCGGTCCTACAAGAGGACCGCGTATTTCCGCCTTCCAATACCTTTGTGAAGCAGGCCTCGCTCAAAGCCGCCGAATTGCAGAGCATGTACGAGAAGGCGGCGAGCGACTACGTGGGCTTCTGGGCGGATTTAGCCAACGCTGAAATTGACTGGAAACAGCCATTTACGGTGCCGCTGGATGACTCGCGCGCGCCCAATTTCCGTTGGTTTACCGACGGCCAACTGAATGTGTCGCACAATTGCCTGGATGTGCATTTGGCACGCCGCGGCGACAAGCTCGCCGTTATTTTCGAAGGCGAGCCCGGCGACGTACGCAAGCTGACCTACGCGCAACTGCATCAACAAGTATGCCAGTTCGCCAACGCGCTCAAAGAACAAGGGATCGGTCGTGGCGATCGCGTGATTATCTACATGCCATTGATCCCCGAGGCCATTATTTCGATGCAAGCCTGCGCGCGCATCGGCGCCGTGCATTCGGTCGTATTCGGTGGATTTTCCGCGAACGCCGTCAAGGATCGGATCGAAGATGCCGGCGCGAAGCTCGTCATTACCGCCGATGCCGGATGGCGCGGAGGAAACGCCGTCGAACTTAAAGCTGCGGTCGACAAGGCGCTGTCTGAGGGTTGCGAATCCGTGCAACGCGTTATCGTCTATCGACGCACCGGCACGCCTTGCGAGATGCATGCAGGCCGTGATGTGTGGTGGCACGACGCGATATCGGGAAAGCCCATGAGTTGCGATCCCGAATGGGTCGATGCTGAGCATCCCTTGTTCCTGCTGTATACCTCCGGGTCCACCGGCAAGCCCAAAGGGATTCAGCATTGCAGCGCCGGCTATTTGCTCAATGCCAAGCTGACGACCAAATGGGTCTTCGATCTCAAGGATGACGATGTCTACTGGTGTACAGCCGACGTCGGTTGGGTTACCGGGCACACCTATGTGGTTTACGGCCCGCTGGCGGCGGGCGCCACGCTGTTCATGTACGAAGGTGCGCCGACATTTCCTGATGGCGGCCGCTTTTGGAAGATGTGTCAAACGCATGGCGTCAGCATTTTCTATACGGCGCCCACTGCGATTCGCGCGCTCATGAAGTTGGGCGACGCGGTGCCCGGCAAGTACGATTTACGAAAACTGCGGGTGCTCGGCAGCGTCGGTGAGCCCATCAATCCCGAGGCGTGGATGTGGTATCACCGCGTGATCGGCGGCGAGCGCTGCCCCATCGTCGATACTTGGTGGCAAACCGAAACCGGCGCCGCCATGATGGCGCCCATTCCCGGCGTGACCGCCACGAAGCCCGGGTCCTGCACCAAGCCGCTTCCGGGGATTTTCGCGGATATCGTCGATGAGGACGGGCGCCCCGTAAAGACACCGGATGCGGGTGGATACCTCGTGATCAAGCGGCCATGGCCCTCTATGCTGCGCACGATTTGGGGCGATAACGACCGGTACATCAAGACCTACTGGGAGAAATTCAGGAATCGCTACTATGTCGCCGGCGATTCGGCGCGCCGCGATAAAGACGGCTATTACTGGATCATGGGACGCATCGACGATGTCCTCAACATCGCCGGCCATCGATTGGGCACGATGGAAATCGAGTCGGCGCTGGCCGCGCATTCTAAGGTGGCCGAGGCCGCGGTGGTCAGCAAGCCGCACGACATCAAGGGTGAGTCGGCGTTTGCCTATGTGGTCCTGAATGTGCCGAAGCCGCAGGGCGCCGCCGCGAAAGTCTTGATTGATGAGCTTCGCGGCTGGGTCGGTGATCAGCTGAGCCCCATCGCCAAGCCGGATGAAATTCGCCTGACCGACAATCTGCCAAAAACGCGCTCCGGCAAAATCATGCGCCGCTTGCTGCGGGCCGTGGCCCGCGGCGAGGAAATCACCCAGGACATGTCGACGCTGGAAAATCCTGCAATTCTCGATCAGTTGCGCGGCGTGGATTCGGACGGCCCCGCAAAGGCCGCCGCAGCTCCGAAGAAGACGGTGAAGCAAGCGGCAAAGAAGTCGGCTAAGAAAGTAGCAAAGAAAACCGCAAAGAAAACCGCGAAGAAAGCGGCCAAGAAGATCCCTGTAAAAGCGGTAAAAAAAGCCGCGAAACGCGCGGCCAAAAAGGCCACGAAACGCCCGGCTAAAACAGCCGCGCGTGCGGCAAAGCCCGCCCGGGCCGCTCAACGCAAGGCCGTAACACGCAAGTCGGCACCCAAGACCAAGCTCGCGCCGAAGCGCGCCAAGCCTTCCAGGCCGAAGGGCTCAGCGCGACGTAAGAAGTAGCCGCGCCGTTTACTTCGGCGTCTTTACCAATACATAGGTGATGGAGCCCTTGGGCGATACCAGCACCTTGTGCGGCGCGCCCGCGGGAATGAACAGCACGTCACCCGGCGCCAATGAGTAGTCCGTACCGCCGGAGATGTCGCCGCCGAGCCATTCGGTCGGCAGCGTTTCGCGATTACCCGTCACCTGGCCGCCGACAGTGATTTTTGCGTGACCGCTCTCGACGACGTAAATGTCGTTAAACGCCATGTGAACCTCGGCTTCCCCGGTTTTATCGCGGCGAAGGATGTACACGATGGAACCAGGCCCGTTTAAGAATTGGTTACCCGCAATTCCCTTCACCGGGTGCGCGACTTGCCCCTTGAGCTGCGCCGCGGAAAAGAACTGAACCTTCGGCGTTGCATCATCCGCGAGGCCCAATCGTGCGCCGCAGACACTGAGCAAAAATCCAGCCAATCCAATCGAGACTAAAGACACATCCCGTTTCATCGTCGCCCCCTTAAGTGGTAGTGATTTGAGCGTCGCTTTGACAAGAGTAGCCAAAATTGCACGCCGGAGCCCGGTTTGCCTGATAATCGGTGCCATGAATCTGAATCAAGTGACGCTGCCCGCCACCGATGTGGAGCGCTCAGCCGATTTCTATCGGCGCTTGGGCTTTACGCAAATCGTCAGCGCTCTGCCGCGGTACGCCCGATTCGAATGCCAGAACGGCGCGACCTTTTCGCTGCACGCGTTCGACACGGTGCTGCCGTCGCAAACCGTGGTCTATTTCGAATGCGACGATTTGGATGCCACCTACGAGCGGCTGTGCAAGCTTGGAATCGAATTCAACCAGGCGCCGAGGGACCAGATCTGGCTGTGGCGCGAGGCTTATTTGCAAGATCCGGACGGCAATATCATTTGCCTGTATCACGCAGGGCATACCCGCCGATTTCCGCCCTGGCGCTTGTCCGACGATTCGCCCAGACTTTGAGCTAAAAGCTAAGGACTTGGGCGCCTAATTCGGCTAAAATGCCGCCGGCCGGAAAGGGCGAATATTGACGCCTCGCGAGCCTCACGCAGCGACCCGGCACTCCATCTAGACGAGTTTTTAGGCAATTGTGGCCGCCGCGGCCGCTTATTTGATTGGACAATATGCTTTCCACATCCAATGTCGCCGTGCAATTCGGCGCCAAACCGCTCTTCGAGCAGGTGACGGTCAAGTTCTCGGACGGTAATCGTTACGGCCTGATCGGCGCGAACGGTTCGGGCAAATCCACGCTCATGAAAGTGCTGGGCGGCGATCTCGATGCGAGCGCCGGCGATGTGATGCTGCAGGTAGGGATGCGCCTCGGCAAGTTGAATCAGAACCAATTCGGCTACGAGGATGAGCGTGTGCTCGACGTGGTGATGCGCGGCCACACCGAGCTGTGGACTGCAATGCAGGAGCGAGATCGGATATACGCCGATCCTAAGGCCACCGACGAGGACTACATGAAGGCGGCGGAGCTCGAGGGGGTGTTCGCGGAATACGGCGGGTATGACGCCGAAGCACGGGCCGGCAGCATCCTCACCGATGCCGGCATTCATGAGTCGCGGCACAACGGTCCCATGCGTGAAGTTCCCCCGGGCCTGAAGCTGCGCGTGCTGCTCGCGCAGGCCTTGTTCTCCAATCCGGACGTGCTGCTGCTGGATGAGCCGACCAACAACCTGGACATCAATTCCATTCGGTGGCTCGAGGGCGCACTCAACAATTACAACGCCACGATGGTGATCATCAGCCACGATCGGCACTTCTTGAATCAAGTGTGCACGCACATTGCGGACCTGGATTTTCAGCAGCTGAAGATTTATCCGGGCAACTATGATGATTTCATGCTGGCATCGGTGCAGGCGCGCGCTCGAGTCGAGGCTGCCAATGCCAAGGCGAAGGACCGCATATCGGACCTGCAGGAGTTCGTGCGGCGTTTTTCGGCGAATGCATCCAAGGCGCGGCAGGCCACGTCCCGCAAACGGCAGCTGGAAAAAATCAAGATCGAGGAGATCAAGCCCTCATCGCGGCAAAATCCCTACATCCGTTTCGAGCAAGGCAAGAAGCTGTACCGCTCAGCAGTGACGGTGGAGAAATTGAGCTTCGCCTACCCGGGATCGACCGAAAAGGTGCTCGACGACCTGAGCTTCAACGTCGAAGCCGGCGAACGTATCGCCATCGTTGGACCCAACGGCATCGGTAAAACGACGCTCATGCGCTGCCTCGCCGGGGAATTGCGGCCCAACAGCGGACGTATCGTCTGGGTTGAAAACGCCCAGCCCGGCTACATGCCGCAGGATCCGCAGGCTGAATTCGAGGACAAGATCGACTTGTTCGGCTGGATGTCCCAGTACACCGGCAAGGCGGACGACGACCAAATCGTTCGAGCCACCTTGGGGCGGTTGTTGTTTTCCGGCGAAGAGACCAAAAAGTCCGTGAAGGTGCTGTCGGGCGGCGAGAAGGGGCGGATGATTTACGGCAAATTGATCCTCACGAAACCTAATGTGCTGCTGATGGACGAGCCGACCAACCACATGGACATGGAAACGATCGAGTCCCTGCAAATCGGGCTGGAACATTTCGCCGGGACCCTGATCTTCGTCTCGCATGATCGTGAATTCGTCGGCGGCCTCGCGACCCGCATCATCGAAATGCGCCCGGGGGGCAAGATTGTCGATTTCCGGGGCACTTACGATGAGTATTTGAAATCGCAGGGCGTGGAAATCTAGGAACTCGCGGACAGGCTGCGCTCGCTCAGGCTCCTAGCGCTTAACGCGCTCTACTGGCAGTATTCGTGCGATGAATCTGATCGCCGACCGCCTGCATAAAAAATTCGGCGCGATCACAGCCGTGGCGGACGTCTCCTTCACAGCCGAGCCCGGCAAGATCCTCGGGCTGCTGGGGCCCAACGGCGCCGGCAAATCGACCACGATCAGCATGCTCGCCGGCCTCACCACGCCGCAATCGGGAAAGGTGCAAATCGACTCGGCAACATTAGGAACCGGCGCACACCCGACCAAGCGCAAATTGGGATTGGTCACGCAGGAGATTGCGCTGCTCGAAGAGTTGCCGGCGCGCATGAATTTGGAATTCTTCGGCGGCTTGTATGGTCTGACGGGAGCGGCCCTTCGCGCAAGAATTGCGGCGGTGCTGGAATTGACCAGCCTCTCGGATCGCGCCCGCGACCCGCCGAACACGTTTAGCGGCGGCATGCGGCGACGCCTGAATATCGCCTGCGCACTGCTGCACGAGCCGCAAATTTTGCTGCTGGATGAACCGACGGTGGGAGTCGATCCGCAAAGCCGCAATGCCATTTTCGAGACGATCGAGGTTCTGGCCGGCCAGGGCCGAACCGTGGTCTATACGACTCACTACATGGAAGAGGTCGAGCGGCTGTGCGATCGCATCGTCATCGTGGACCACGGGCGCGTTCTCGCCAATGACACGCTGACCGGCCTCTTGGCGGCTGCGCCGGTGGGAAACAAGCTGACATTGAAATATGACGTGGCGCCGGACACCGCGGCGCTGGCGGAAATCAGGCATCTGCCCGGGGTCGTCCAAGTCGATCTTAGCGGCACTGAGGTCTCGGTTTCGGCGAATGATCTTGGCACGGCGGCGCCGCGCGTACTCGAGCGTCTGGCCGCGCGTGGCTTCAGTTGTCAGGAATTGACCAGCCGGCGCGCCAATCTCGAGGATGTGTTTCTGGCGTTGACCGGGCGCACGCTGCGCGACACATGAGCGCAACCTTCACCGCATTTCGCGCTCTGGTCCGCAAGGACATCCAGCTGTTTTTGCGCGACCGCCGCGCCATGGTTATCAGCGTGCTGACGCCGATCGTGGTCGCGGCGTTTTTCGGCTTCTTATTCGCCCCGACCGGCTCGGGCGGCAACCCCGTATCGCGCATGAAAGTCGGCATCACCGACTTGGATCACAGCGCGCTGACCAAGGCGGTGCTGGAAAGCTTGAACCAGGACGCTGCCCTCGATATCCAGGAGCTCCCGGAAGATCAAGCATTGCAGCTGGTACGCAGCGGCAAGCTGCGGGCAGCCATCGTATTTCCAGCCGATTTCGAGGCGGCCGCGACCGGCGCGCTGGTCGGCACCGGCGGCCCCATGCCGGACGTCAAGCTGCTCTACGATCCCTCGCAATCCATGATCCGCCCGATGGTCGCCGGATTGCTGTCGCAGCACGTCATGCAGCGGCTGTCGCGGCCGGCCTTCATCGGCACTGCCAAGCCGATTCCTTTCAACGTCGACAATGTCGCAGTCACCAGCGGACCTCGATACAACTCGTACGCGCACTCTTTCGCGGGCATGAGCATTCAGTTCATTCTGTTCATGGGCATCGATGCCGGCATTGCGCTGCTGCTGATGCGCCAAGAAGGCATGTGGCGCCGCTTGCGTGCCGCGCCTTTGTCCGGCGCCGTACTGCTCGGCAGCCGCGTGGCGGGCACCACGCTGATCGCGGTCATGATTCTTGCCGTCGTATACCTGGTGGCGCGCGTGGCGTTTGACGTGCGCATCGCCGGCAGCGTGCCGGGCTTCGCGATGGTCGCCTGCGCTTTCGCGCTGCTTGCCGCCACGACCGGGCTCATGATCGCCTCGCTCGGCCGCTCCGTGGGCGCGACGCGCGGCGTGGCCATGTTTTCCGTGCTGATCCTGGTGATGCTCGGCGGCGCCTGGGTGCCCTCGTTCCTCTTCCCTGAATGGCTGCAGCACGTGACCGAGTTCACGCCGACCCGCTGGGCTGTGGATGGACTCGATGCCATGACCTGGCGGGGTCTGCCGCTGCAATCAGCGTATGCACCCACCGCGATACTGGTGGGCTGGTCGGCCCTATTTGCGCTGATTGCTGTCTGGCGCTTCAATTGGGAAGATAATTGATGTTTCGAAAAAATTTGCGAGGGGAGTTCATGTCAATAAAGCTTTCTGTGTCGTGTGCATGCATGATTCTGAGTGCCTCAACGATGGCCGCCGCCACGGCGCCACCCAAGGCGGCCGTCACGGCCGAATCCATCACGATCAATCGGATCTCCGATGTCGGATTCAACCATAGCGAGGTCGTCGATACCGCGGCCTATTTGGCCGATGAGATAGGCGGCCGTATGACCAACTCTCCCGCCATGCGCAAGGCGGAGCGATGGACTCAAGAGAAATTCAAGAGCTGGGGTTTGAAGGACGTCAGATCCGAGGGCTTTGATTTTGGGCGAGGCTGGTGGATCGAGTCCTCGCATGTTCGGATGATCGCGCCTCGGCCAATGGAACTGCGCGCCATTCCGCTGGCGTGGACGCCCGCGACAAACGGCGTGTTGAGCGCGCCCATCATCGTTGCGCCCATGGCCAATGAGAGCGATTTTGCGGATTGGAAGGGAAAATTGGCCGGCAAGATCGTGCTGGTCACGTGGCCCGCGCCGCCCAAGGACGACGGCGACGCGCCCTTCCAGCGCCTCACCGACGCCGAGATCGCCAAGCTGGACAAATACCAGCAGCCGACATTTGACCCGGAACAGCGCAAAAAGCGCATCGAGCGCTTTCGCTTCAGACCGAACCTGGATGCGTTTCTGGCGCAGGAAGGCGCCGTGGCACTGGTGCAAATGTCGCGCACCGAAGGTCGGCTGGTGCACGGCGAAGGCTACGGCTATCGCGTCGGCAAGACTCCAAAGCTTCCGGGTCTCGAACTCGCGGCGGAGGATTATCGCAAGCTGACGCGCCTCGCGAAACGCGGCGAAGTACGGCTGGAAATCGATAGCCGGGTTCATTTCGAGGACGCGGATCACAATGCCTACAACACCCTCGCGGACATCCCCGGCGAAGATCCGCATGCAGGCTACGTCATGGCCGGTGCGCACTTGGACAGCTGGGTTGCCGGCGACGGCGCCGCCGATAACGGCGCCGGCAGCGCGGTGATCATGGAAGCGGCGCGCATTCTCGCCAGCATCGGCGTTCATCCGAAACGCACCATTCGCTTTGTGTTGTGGGCCGGCGAGGAAGAAGGACTGCTCGGGTCGGAGGCGTATGTCGAGAAGCATATCGCTCATCGCCCGCAGCCGACCGATCCTGCCGAGGCCGATTTGCCGCCGTATTTTCTGGGCGATCTGTACCCGGTGCAGACCCTGCCGGGCTTTGCCGACTTGGCGGCATATTTCAACCTCGACAATGGTTCGGGAAAGATTCGCGGCATTTTCGCGGAAGGCAATTTCGCGGTGGTGCCGATGCTTCGCGAATGGCTATCGCCGTTTTCCAGCCTCGGCGCGAGCGCAGTCGTGGCCGAGCCTACTGGAGCAACAGACCACGTTTTCTTCAGCCGTCTCGGATTGCCCGCGTTCCAATTCATCCAGGATCCACTGGATTACGAGTCCCGGGTTCATCACACTGATCTGGATACCTTCGATCATCTGCGGCCGCTCGATTTGCGGCAGGCCTCGGTCGTGCTCGCGACGGTTCTCATGGCTGCGGCGAATGCCGACAAGCCTCTGCCGCGCAAGACGCTGCCCACGCAGCCGGCGGCGACGGATCCATTCGCGTATCCGGATCCGAGCAAAAAGTAGTATCGGGGCGCGGTGATTTTGATCGGGTGGTGGTAGCCCTCGTCGGGCAGGGAGAGAAGAGTCGAGGCCCGAAGGACACAGGGCCCCGACTCTT
>DATNKC010000142.1:0-5406 GCA_035603615.1 Steroidobacteraceae bacterium
GCGGATGTCACGGGACCGCTTGGTTTCGACGGGGCGCTGCGCGCACGGCTGGACGTCGTTTTCGGCGACAGGGATTATTTTTTCAAGCTCGCGAGCCTGGAGCGAAAGAAGGTCTTTGGCGTGCTCGAATACGATCTCACGACGCGCACCTTGTTGACGGTGGGCGGCAGCTACCAATGGGACAACGCCTTGCCGTTTGTCAATGGTTTGCCTTTCTATGCCGATGGCAGCGATGCGCGCTTGCCGCGCAGCACGGCGCTCGCCTTCGATTGGGCGCGGTACGACACACAGACTCGCGAGTATTACGCGCAACTGCAACAGCGCCTTGGCGGCGAGTGGAAACTGAAGTTGAACGCCACTTCGCTGGACACCGCGGCCAGCTACGCCTACGGCGAATTCGATTCGCCCATCGATCCGATCACGAATGCCCTGCCGATACTTCCCGCCGCCGTCTTGAGTCCCAGCCCCAACACGCAGGATCAATTCGTCTTCGACGGCACCCTCACGGGCAGTTTCGACCTGTTCGGCCGCCGCCTCGATGTGGCCGTCGGCGGCGACTACACGCATTTTACCGGGAATGTGCCCGTCCAAGCGGTACTTGCGTTTGGGACTCCGGTCAACAACGTGTTTACGTTCAATCCCGCGGCCTACCCCGAGCCGCAGATCCCGAATTCGCTGTTCCTGCAATCACAGGCCACAACCAACCAGAGCGGCGAATTTGCCTCGGCAAGAGCCTATTTGACCGACGCTCTGTCTGTGGTGGGCGGTGCGCGCGTGAGCTCGAATCGATTGTCAAACACCGTCACCCCATCAAGCCCCGTCTTCACCGAAAGGACCAAGGATGACGATAAGGTAACCCCGTTTGTCGGCGCCACTCTCGATTTGAATGCACACTATTCCTTGTACGCGAGCTATGCCGATATCTACCAGACCAATGACGGCGTTAGGAAAATCGGCGGCGCATTTGTGCCGCCGGCCGATGGCATCGACCGTGAACTGGGTATCAAGGGCTCGTGGCGCAACGGCGCGCTTAATGGATTTATGGTGCTCTATGACATCGAGCAGCGCGGCGCCGCCGTACTCGATCCCAGCGCATCGGTCGCCGATCAGCTGAAATATTCACCATGCTGCTTTCTGTCGAATGGCATCAACAAGAGCAAAGGGGTCGATGCGGAACTCGATGGCGCATTGGCACCCGGATGGCTCATCGGTACAGGCTATACCTTTAACAACAATCAAAGTCTCCAGGGCGGCGCCTTGTCCAGCGCCACACCACGACACCTCCTGAAACTCTGGAGCAGCAAGCAATTGCCCGGGGAACTGGCGCGTTGGACTATCGGCGGCAGCGTTCAAGCCCAGAGCAGCAACTCTGACAACGGCCTTATCTGCGGGGTACAGGGCCAAGTGGGTTGCTTTGGATCTCTGCTATCAATCAGGGATGTGCAAGGCTTCTTCGCTGTGATCAACCTCCGCGCCGCCTATCAGATCGATGCTCACTGGGGTGCTGCCTTGAGCGTCAACAATGTTTTCGACCGCATCTATTATCAAACCATTGGAACTCCAGCGGGTGGCAGTTGGTACGGCGAACCGCGCGGCTTTGTGCTGCGAGTCGATGGCAGGTACTGAGCGTACAAATTCACTGCGCCGGCTATTTCTGAACCGCAATGGAGTTCACTACTTTAACAACCCCCGGGGTTTGCAAAGCGACTGATTCGGCGATCTCTCGTTCAAGACCTTCGCTCACGAAGCCATTCAAATACACGATGTGGTCTATCGTTTGCACGTCAATGGAATGAGGCGCACCTAGTTCGGCGTGTTGATTGAGGAGAGTCTGAACGTTCATTGTGATGGCGGCATCCCCGCCGCAGGCGCCGTTGGCGCATTTTCCAAGGCTCGAGCATGCGCCGAGCGCACTCGATAGCGAGAAAAGAAGAAGGGTCGAATAAAACCGTGTATGTAAGTTCATCGTAAGCCTCCTTTGATACTGCTTTGGCAATTTGCGTGCCGCCAACCCCGAAGACGAGGCCTGCGCACTGCGTAGCGATGCTGTTCCGCTGCGACAAGGGTCTCTTGAACGAAACGACCGGCAATTGATGTTTTCACGCGCTGTTTTGCCCAATATTCTTTTAACGCATCATTCGGCCGCTAACAGAGATGCCCGCCAAGAAAGCGCCTGAGCCGAACAAATTTCAGCATTCTTGTTCACGCGCCCGGGAAGAATTGGGCGCAACGTCACGCCGGCGGTTTCGCCACAGCCTTCAGCGCCCCGCCGCTCACGCAGTGACCGATCGGGCGTAGCCATTTTTGTCCAACACATTGGAGGTACATATGCTTAGTCGCAAATCGTTTAGTGGGCTGTTGGCCGTCATCGCGGTCGCCTCAGCCATATCTGGCCTAGTGGAGGCGCGCGATGTCCCCGTCGCCAAGAATGTCGTGCTGGTGCATGGTTTGTATGCCGACGGATCATCATGGATCGATGTAATTCCCTACTTGCAGCGCGCGGGCTTGAATGTGACCGCGGTCCAAAATCCCCTGACCTCATTGGCGGATGACGTTGCCGCAACTCGCCGAGCCCTGGCGTCCCAGGATGGGCCGACCGTTTTGGTCGGGCACTCCTTCGCGGGAACAATCATCAGTGAAGCCGGCAACGATCCCAAAGTCTCGGCGCTGGTGTACGTGGCGGCGCGCGCGCCGGACGCGGGCGAGGACTTTGGCGCGCTGGCAGCGACATATCCAAAGCCGCCGGCGAGCGCAGGAGTGATTAAGAAAGATGGCTTTTTTTGGCTCAGCGAGGAGGCCTTTCTCAGAGATTTCGCCGGCGATATTGAACCGTCCCGAGCACGCGCGCTGTACGCGGTCCAAGGGCGGGGCGCCGATGCGCTGCCAGGCACCAGGACCACAAATGCCGCATGGAGAGACAAACCCACGTGGTATCAAGTTTCGACCGAAGATCGCACCATCGATCCTGGGCTGGAGCGATTTCTAGCCAAGCGCATGAATGCGACAACCATCGAACTCAAATCGAGTCACGTGTCACTTGTGTCTCACCCGAGGGAGATTGCGGATTTGATTCTCCTTGCGGCGGGTCACAAGAAATCGCAATGAACCGAAGGAGGGTGGAACATGGCGAGTGAAAGTACGCGAATGGCGTTGTGACGGGCAGTTCGCGTGGCATTGGAGCGGCAGTGGCGCGGCGTTTGGCCAAGGACGGTTTTTCCGTAGTCGTAAATTATTCAGGCAATGCCGCCGAAGCTGAATCTGTGGTCGGCGACATCAAGCAAGGTGGGGGCAACGCCTTCTCACGCGGTCTTCTCCACGCTCAATCCCAGCCGCTCGATCATCGTGTCTCTCATGATGAACTTCTGAATTTTGCCGGTAACGGTCATCGGGAACTCATCCACAAATTCGATGTAGCGCGGGATCTTGTAATGTGCGATCTGCCCCTGGCAGTGCTGCTTGAATTCCTCGGCGGCCGCGGTCACACCGGCGCGCAGTTGTATCCAGGCGCAAAGCTCCTCGCCGAATCGCGGATCGGGTACGCCAAAACACGCCACTCCCTGAACCTTGGGGTGCTTGAACAAAAACTCCTCCACTTCGCGCGGGTACACGTTTTCGCCGCCGCGAATGATCATGTCTTTGATGCGGCCGACGATATTGCAATAGCCTTGCGGGTCGATCACGGCCAGGTCCCCGGTATGCATCCATCCCGCCTCGTCCAGGACTTCCGAGGTGCGCACGGGATCTCCCCAATAACCTTGCATCACCGAGTAGCCGCGTGTGCACAGCTCACCGCTCACCCCGCGCGCCACGGTGGCGCCACTTGGATCGATGACTTTGACTTGCAAATGCGGTTGAATCCTCCCTACCGTGGACACGCGGCGTTCCAAGGTATCGTCAACGCTCGATTGAAAGCTCACCGGACTGGTCTCGGTCATACCGTAGGCAATGGTCACTTCCGGCATATGCATTTGATCGACCACCCGATGCATGACCGCAATCGGACACGGCGAACCTGCCATGATCCCGCCGCGCAGACTCGATTTGTCGAATTCCCCGAAGCGCGGATGGTCGAGGATGGCGATGAACATCGTCGGCACGCCGTACAGTGCGGTGCAACGCTCCGCTTGGACACATTGCAGGGTTGCCAGCGCGTCAAAGCCGCGGCTGGGATAAACGACCGCGGCGCCATGGGTGAGGCAATTCAAGTTGCCCATGCACATTCCGAAGCAATGATACAGCGGCACCGGAACGCAAACCCGGTCGCCGACGGCGGTGCGGATCGCTTCACCGACGAAAAACCCGTTGTTCAAAATATTCCGGTGCGTCAAGGTCGCGCCTTTTGGCGATCCAGTCGTGCCGCTGGTGAACTGAATGTTTACGGCGTCTTCGGGCCTCAAGGTTGCGGTGATTTGGCGCAGCGAATCGCGATGCGATTGCCGGCCGCGCCTGGGAATTTCTGCGAAAGGCAGGATCCCGGCCACCTTTGCAGCATCGATGCACACAACCAGCTTAAGATGGGGAAGACGTTGCGCCGCCAGCATGCCCGGCTCATCGCGCAGCAGCTCGGGCGCAAGCTCGCACAGCATGGCGAGGTAGTCGCTGGATTTGAAGGTCGCCGCCGTGACCAGAGCCTTGCATGCGACGGCGTTCAAGACGAATTCCAATTCATGCTTCCGATAGGCGGGGTTGATGTTGACCAGGATCAAGCCCGCCTTGGCCGCGGCATATTGGGTGATGGTCCATTCAACGCAGTTCGGCGCCCAAATTCCAATGCGATCACCGGGCTGCAAATTCAGTGCAAGCAAACCCGTGGCGAACTCAATCGCTCGCGTGTCCAATTGTGCGTATGTCAGGCGCGCTTTTGATTCGCAGCACACCACCGCCTCCTGGTCCGGCCAGGTGATTGCCGCGCGGGTCAACGCGCCGCCTACGGTGTCTTCGAGCAAGGGCGGCGAGTCAGCGCCGCTCACGAGGCTGATAGCGTTGTTCACAGAACTACTTTGGTGAAGGCGAAAGACGGAGTCAATATTTTTCGATCGAATTGGATCAGAAACAATCACGGAGCGACGATCAGCTTGACCCCGGCATCCTGCACCATTTGCGCATACCGAGGCGAGACGCCCCGATCGGTGATCAACACGTCGATTTCATCCAAACCGCAGACGATGTGGCCGGAGGGCCCGTCGAATTTCGAACTGTCCAAAAGCACGATGATCTCGTCGGCGCGGTCAATCAACCGCCGCTCGACGCCGACGAGCATTATATCGGCCTGCATCAGGCCGGCGCTGCCCGCTGCGGCGGCGCTCATGAAGAGTTTTGGGGCGTGAAAGCGCTGCATGCCGTCATCACTGGATGCGGCCAGGATGATATTTTGTTCCGAGAATACCTGGCCGGCGGGAACCAAGA
>DATNKC010000143.1:0-2382 GCA_035603615.1 Steroidobacteraceae bacterium
GGCGACGACGGTTTCGGCGAGGGTAACTTCAAGGCGTTGTTCGAATCGATCGAGGAAGACCAGATTCGCCGCGGCGTGCTGACGTTGAAGGGCGCGGCGTAGTTCCGGGCGTCATCCTGAGGTGCGCGCGCACTTGCGCGAGCCTCGAAGGATGGGCTGGAAGGATGGGCTGGAAGGATGGGCTGAATGTGCTGACCTCGCATCCTTCGAGACGCGGCCAAGAGGCCGCTCCTCAGAGAGTGAGAATCTTTAGGCAATGAGCGTTTACCATGGCCGCTGTGCTGTGATTCGGTTGCCTTGCATGCGAAGCAGGGGCTGACGATGGCTGACGAGCAATTGTTCGAGGGTTTACCCGAGCAGGAAAGACCGCAGGCTGAGGGGCGCGGTGCGCCGCGGCTTCGGGCTCCGGAACGCGATCAGATCGGCATGCAGGTGGCGGCATTGGACGATCTGATTTCGGAGGATCATCCGGTACGCTCAGTTTGGGCGTTCGTCACGGGGCTCGATCTGTCGGCGTTGCACGAGGCCATCAAGGCGCGCGAAGGCCAGCCCGGACATCCGCCGGCAGCGCCGGAACTGATGTTGGCGCTTTGGCTATGGGCCACGGTCGATGGGGTGGGCAGCGCCCGCCAACTGGATCGGCTGTGCCGCGATCATCTGGTCTATCGCTGGTTATGCGGCGGAGTATCGATGAATTATCACAGCCTGTCGAACTTCCGGATCGCCCATATGACGGTTCTGGAGCGGCTTCTGGCGCAGGGGGTTGCCTCGATGGTTCAGGCCGGATTGGTGTCGCTGGACACCTTGGCGCAGGATGGCTTGCGGGTGCGCGCGGGTGCCGGGGCGAGTTCCTTCCGCCGGCATGCGCGGCTTGATGATCTGCTCACCGCGGCGCAGGCGCGGGTGAAACGCCTGCGCGCTGAAGTCGAGATGGACCCGGCGGCTGGCGATCGCCGCCAGCGCGCGGCAAAGGAGCGTGGCGCCCGTGAGCGGGTGGCGCGGATCGCGGCGGCGCAGGAACGCATGAAGGAACTGGAGGCCGAGCGGGAACGGCGAGAGAAGACCAACAAGAAACAGGTGGCCAAGCAGAAGGAACCGCGCGCTTCGACCACCGATGCCGACGCGCGGGTGATGAAGATGGCCGATGGCGGGTGGCGTCCGGCTTATAACATGCAGCTTATATCGGCGCCGGAACACCAGGTGATCGCCACGGTCGACATCGATACCAGCGGCTCGGATCGCGGTCTGGCACAACCGGGGATCGAGACGGTGCAAGCTGAAGGCTACAAGCCCTCCAACTATCTGATCGATGGCGGCTTTACTAAAAACGACGACATCGAGTGGGCCCATGCCAAAGATATCAAGCTGTGGTGCCCGGCGGCGCAGAACAAGCATAGCACCGACCCCTATGCGCCGAAGAAGGGTGACGGTGTTGGCGTCGCGGATTGGCGCGAACGCATGCAGAGCGAGGACGGCAAGACATTCTACCGGCTGCGCGCCGAGCACGAATGCATCAATGCCCATGCCCGCCGTATGGGTCTGCGCCAGCTATTCTTGCGTGGCAAGCTCAAGGCCCGCATCCATCTGCTGTGGTTTGCGGTCGCTCACAACATGATGCGCTTGTTCGCGTTACAAGCGAAGGCGCAGGCCGCATGACACGGGAACCCACGCCAGCAGGCGCCCACAAAGCGTCGTCGGTCCCAGCCCAGCATGGCGAGGTTGGCCAGATCGAGGTCATTCGGCGCCGGCTCAACTGAAAAACCTTGCGGTCGCCGTCCTCCACCCATCAAATGCAAATTCTCCGGGCGAGAGCAAAACATTCTCACGCTCTCAGGATGAGGCAGGAGGCAGCAATGACCTATTATACCAACGGCCGCCGCCATTGACTCCCTGCGTCATCCTGAGGTGCGAGCGAAGCGAGCCTCGAAGGATGCCAACCTGCAGGAACTCGTCACCATCCTTCGAGGCCCGCGCAAGAGCGCGGGCACCTCAGGATGACGGTCACTGTCGGTGCCGTTGGTATTACTCACCGTTGAGCGCTGACGAGCCCGTAGGATGGGTTGAGCGAAGCGATACCCATCAAGTTACCCTGTGAATGTGGCAGCATGACCGGATACCGTCGCAACTTCGTGGCCGGAGGCAGCTTCTTCTTCGTGACGGAACGGCGACCGCGGCTGCTGACGGGACATGGGCGGTCGATGTTGCGGGTGGATGGCGAGCAGACTTGAATGCAGGCCAAGCGATGGGTATCGCTTCGCTCCACCCATCCTACGGGCTATCTCGCGATCCCGGATCGCGCGGAGCCTGTCACTGGGTGCCCATTTGTGCGATCCGTTGGGCCAGGCTGCCCTGCGCGCGCAACGTAATTTGTTGAAGCGCTTC
>DATNKC010000144.1:0-4852 GCA_035603615.1 Steroidobacteraceae bacterium
CCCCGTTCCTGCAGCGAGCCTCGCGACTCGCGTTGTCTTTACTCGCTGCACGTGGATTGCCGCCCCCTGATCGATTGCATCGCACCGACCTTGTTTTCAGATCCCCGGAGGATATCGAGACGGCACCCGAGCGGGAATTCGGTTTTGCGGATACCTGCTTTCACCCTCAGCGCATGATCGACGCCGCGGCAAATCGAAGCTGCGAATTCATTCTTCAGGCTGGCGGTTTACATTCACAAGGATCAATTTAGCGCCGCTGCGCTCCACGAGCTTCGCGTGAGCGCCGTCAATTCCATCGTCCGTGATGACAGTCGTGACTTCACTGAGCGGGCAAACCGCCTCGCCGATCGGGCTGGCAAACTTGGTACTATCCACCAACAATATGAGCTGGCGCGTTCTGGCGATCAATCGGCGCTGGGCTTGCAACAGGATCAAGTCTGTTTGCATCAATCCGCAAGGGCCCACACTTGCAGCACCAATGAACATTTTCGATGCGAAATAGTGGCTCGTACCATCATCATTGAACGGCGAGAGCACGATGCTTTGCTCGCGGTACAACGCTCCGGCCGGCATATATACACGCGTGCTCGATTGCGACAGCAGTGCGGAGACAATGCGCAGAGCATTGGTGACCACCTCGAGGTGCAGACCGTCCAAATGAGGACACATCTGCAACGTCGTAGATCCCCCATCGATTATGATCGACTCACCCGGCACGCAAAGGCGCGCAGCCGCTGCGCCAATTGCCGCTTTAGCCGTATTTTTCTGAATATTTTCGTGAAAGGGAAAGGCCTGAGGACTTCTGATCGCAGCATCGGGCATCTTGGCGCCGCCATGCACACGCACGATCCTTCCGGCCGTTTCGAGTCGATCTAGATCGCGCCGGACGGTTGCAGAACTGGCTGTCAATCGTCTGTCTAGCTCGCGCATAGAAACGAATCCTCGCTTCTTCAGCATTGCGAGTATGGTCCGCTCCCGATCCTCAGCGTGCATCATGCTAAATGGACGCCGCAAGTGGCGCCGTGGTTCGATCGCGTCGCATGCTAGCGGTTCGCGACGGTCAGGTTTTTGCTGTCGACTTTCCAATCCGGATCCTTGCAAAGACCGCAGTCAGCGCCTGCAAAAAGCTTTGCCGCGCGAGCATCCCCCTTCAGCTGCCAGTCGAGCCAGCTCACCGCCACGGCCGCCTCACGCCCGCCATTTGGGTCCATGAAAGTTCCGCCATGGCCGACATCCAGGTTGGCAACGAATACCGGCACGGAGCTGATGCGTTTGAAATCATCCATGCCATTGGCATAGGCAATGTCGCTCGGCCCACCGAGAATGTAGATGATCGGCGTGTGCAGCTTTTGCAGCGCCGCCTTGGTGATCGTCATGCCGGGAATCGGATTGGCGTCCGCGAAAATGCCGCTGCTATGGATGATGACCGTGCGCACACGGGGATCGGCCGCGACTTCAAGCGCCTGCAAGCCCCCGCAGCTCCAGCCCGAGACGGCAATCCACTGCGGATTGATCCGGCCGTAATAGGGACTTCCTTTGCGCTGATTCTCCGCCAGCGCCCAATCGATGGCCTCGGTGAGTAATGCCGATTTGGTCGCGGGCGGCGGTATGTGCGCGGGCATCCCGTTTGCGCCCAGTGCCGGTGGCCCGGGCTGTGTGTCGCCGGCAGGCTTCGGCGGCGCTCCGGGTCCGCTTTGGATCGTTCCACTGGCAATCGCCAGATAGCCATGCGAGGCAATTTCGCTCAAGTGAAATCGCCCGCCGGCTCCATCGGCCGCACAGCCTCCGTTACCCCAGGCGAGCACCCCCAATTTTTCGTGGCCGAGCTTGGTCAAGTCCGCGGGGCGATAGATCACGTGGTTGGGCAGAGAATCGATCGTCTCTTTGAGCGCGGGGTATTTGCCTGTACCAACGGTATCCGGCTTCTTATTGAAGGCTTCGACCTCCGCCCGCATTTTGGCGAAATCAAATGCCGGAGGGGTCGGCGCTTGCGCGTGGGAGAAGCCAATGCTCAACGTCAATACGCCGGCAGCGCTTAACCTCAGCGTGGTAATTTTCATAATCCCCCCTGTTATCCGGCGGAGCTCGTTGACACTTTGTTGCCAAACTCCTCAGAACAGCATGGCCGGGTACCGGCCCCATGGGAATTCACATTTGCCGATAAGAGCATTCGGCGCGGCCGAATCCTGCCGTGCGCCGCATCGATCCCTGCTTGAGCCGCGCGCATATAGAATTGCGGGCGACGCCACGGGGTCCTAATCCGCTCAACTGTTTACGAGGTCCGCCCATGATTGAACCCGATGACTCATTGCCCTCACCCGCGCGGCGCGAGGTACTACGCGGCTCGGCCGCAGCCCTGGCCGCCATCGGACTCGCGAGTGCCGGGCTTGGAGCGAGCGGCACCGGGCGCGCCGCTGCGGCGACCCGCAAGCGCTTCCCGGAGGGCTTCATCTGGGGCACCGCCACAGCCGGTCATCAGGTCGAGGGGAACGACGTAAACTCCGACATGTGGTTTCTGGAACAACTCCAGCCCACCTTGTTCGCCGAACCTGTCGGCGATGCCAACAACAGTTTGGAGCTCTGGCCGGTCGATCTCGATCTCGTACACTCGTTCAATCTCAATGCCTATCGATTCTCGCTCGAGTGGTCGCGAATCGAACCGGAGCCCGGTCAGTTCTCGTTGGCCATGCTCGATCACTATCTGCGCATGATCGAAGGCTGCCGCGCGCGCGGACTGCAGCCCATCGTCACTTTCAATCACTTTGCGACGCCGCGCTGGTTTGCGGCCCGCGGCGGTTGGACGAATTCAGAGTCACCGGCGCTGTTCGAACTATTCTGCGAGCGCGCCGCACGCCATTTGGCTAAGGCTATCAGCCACGCCACGACACTCAACGAGCCGAACCTACTGCAGTTGCTCGGTTGGGTGGACCTGCCGCCGGCCATGAAGGATGTACAGCGCGCCATGCTGGATAAGGCGGCCCGAACGCTCGGCGTCCCAAAGTTCAGCGCCTCCAACACCGCGAATGCCGAAGACTTGGACGCGATCCAGACGAACCTGCTGGAAGGACATCGTCGCGGCAGGCGGGCCATCAAGGCGGCCCGGCCTGATTTGCCCGTGGGCGTGAGTCTCGCTTTGGTGGATGACCAAGCCTTGGGCGCGCATAGCCGGCGTGACGAGAAGCGGGCACAAGTTTATGGCCCATGGCTGGAAGCCGCGAAAGGAGATGATTTCGTCGGCGTACAGAACTACGAGCGCGCGCGATACGATGAGAAAGGCGCCGTGCCGCCGCCGCACGGCGCTCCCCTCGACGGCATGGGCCGCGAGATCTATCCGGCGTCGCTGGCAAACGTAGTGCGCTACGTACATGAGCAGACCGCTCGCCCGATCCTCATCACGGAACATGGCCTGGTCACAGACGATGATGCGCAACGCGCCGCCTTCATCCCAGCCGCGCTCGGGCTTCTCGCCGATACGATGGCAGCGGGGGTTCCCGTGCTCGGCTACGTCCATTGGACGCTCATGGATAACTTCGAGTGGATCTTCGGCTACAAGCCGCACTTCGGCCTGTGCTCGGTGGATCGACAGACCTTCAAGCGCCAACCGAAGCCGAGCGCGGCCGTACTTGCGGCCATTGCGCGCTCAAACGCCGTGGGATGACCGCAAAGATTCGGTCCCGCCGAATGCTGGCATCCGCAATCCCGAATTCCCAGCGCCTGGCCTGTCCCCTAGCCTAGTCGGAGGCTGGACATGATTAGAACAATCGATCGTGCGGGGAAAACAAAGAACATGAGAAAGACAATTTCGTTTGGGTTGGCATCTCTCGGCTTGCTCGCGGCCGCCACTGCCGGTGCGCAGCACCCACCGACACCCGCGATGCCGTACGCGTCCCGGCAAGTGATACCTCTCTGGGACGGGCAAATTCCCGGCACAGTCAACCCGGCAGAACATGAGAGCACTGTCGAGGTGCCAGGGCGAGGGATACACATCGTGCGAAACGTGACGGTGCCCACCCTGACCGTGTTTCCGGCGAAATCAGCGAATCGCACCAAGACTGCCGTCATCATCGCGCCTGGCGGCGGTTTTCGCGTGCTCGCCATCGATGAAGAAGGCTACCCCGTCGCGGAATGGTTTTCCCAGCACGGGATTACCGCCATCGTACTGAAGTACCGACTGGCATTCACGCCCGGCACCGACCAGGAATTCGCGCCGAATCTTCTGGCACCCCCCGTCCCTCGTCCGACGAACGGCGCCCTGGCGCCAAATGCCCTTCCCGAGGAAGCGCAGAAGTACGGCATCGCAGACGGGATACAGGCCATCAAGGTGGTGCGTGCCAATGCCGCAAAATGGGGAATCGATGCCGATAAAATCGTGTTCGTCGGCTTTTCCGCCGGCGGCGTGGTCACGTGCGGAACGATGCTCACCGACAATGCCGCCGACCGCCCCAATTACGTCGCGCCCATCTATGGCGCGCCCTTTGGCGCCATGCCCAATATCCCGCCCGGGACACCGCCCGCCTTCATCGCCGTGGCTGAAGACGATCCACTCGCTGCCGTGCCGGTGTTGAAATTCTTCGATGCGCTGCGCGCCGCGAAGTTGACCCCGGAACTTCATGTATTCCGCTCCGGCAAACACGGCTTTTCGATGTCGCAGCGAGGCACGAGCGACCACTGGATCGACGAACTTTACTGGTGGATGGAATCCTACGGACTCACGCATCCGTGATGCGCAAAGATAACCCGCCCGAACAAACTGACGCCGCCGTCTCCCGCCGAGAGCTTCTCATCAGTGCCGGCTCCGCCGTAGGGGTCGCGGCGTTGTCCCCGGCTCGGGCCGCTCCACTGGCGGAGCGGC
>DATNKC010000145.1:0-3898 GCA_035603615.1 Steroidobacteraceae bacterium
GGCAACACGCTTTACACCACGGAACGGCCGGCGACCTGGATCGACGCGGCTCGGGCGACATCTGGACACTTACGGTGGAGGAATATCTTCGCAGCACGCGCTGGCGGCGGTTGGCTTACCGCCTCGCGCGCAACCCCATCGTGCTGTTTGTGGTCGCGCCGCTGTATGTCTTTGTGGTACATCACCGTTTTGCGACATCAACGGCGCCGGCACGAGAGCGTCAGTCGGTTCATCGCACGAATTGGGCCTTGTTGGGAATCACGCTCATGATGAGCGCGCTTATCGGTTTAAAAGCGTTCTTGCTGATTCAGCCTACGGTTTCCGGGGTCGCCGGCGCCCTGGGCCTGTGGTTGTTTTACGTTCAGCATCAATTCGAGGGCGCTTTTTGGTCGCGCTCCGAGAATTGGAATTACACCGCCGCGGCCCTGCAAGGCAGCTCGTTTTATAAGCTGCCCCGAATTCTACAATGGTTTACCGGCAATATCGGCTTTCATCATATTCATCATTTGAGTCCCCGCATACCGAATTACCATCTCCAGCAATGTCATGACGCGGATCCCTTCTTCAATACGATCAAGCCCATCACACTCCTGGCGAGCCTTCGGTTTCTCACCTTTCGCCTATGGGACGAGCAGCGCAAAGTATTCGTGGGCTTCTAGCACCCTTATCGCTGTAAATCCCGCTCCAGGACGTCGGCAATTCGAGCGCTGATCCGACTCGCCTCTTCACGTAAGGCAACAATTTCCACCTCGAGAATATAGCGGCGATCGGAATTTTGGCCGAGCAGGTCGCGTTCAGATTCGAGGCGCGTGGCCTCGTCCGACAACAATCGTTGCCGGCCATACAGCCCCTCTAGATGGTCTTGGGCACCGATTGGCATCCCGGAACTCTACGCACTCTTGGGGTGTGAATGAAACCACCCGTTGCGCCGCGTGGACGCATACCTGATCTATCTATTTGATCTAAAACAATAATATCGACGAAAAACCGCCCTCCACATAAAGCGGTGCTTACCTCCCAGCCTGCTCGACCTGCCGTGAGGATTAGGGGAAACTGCAAGCAACCGAGGAGCGTATCGGTGCCACTCAAAAAATCGGGGGATGCGCTATCGCTGCGTCGCGCGAGTTCGGGTCCGTTGCGCCTCCTTTTTCCGGCGGCGCTCAATTGGGCTCTGCTCGCCTACGCCGTGTTCGCGATCGCGGTCGGCTGGGCATACGTCGCCTCGCGCATTCGCACCGACTATGGGCAAACAATGGAAGCGCAACGCAATAGCCTGCGCGGCGTCTGTGCGACTTTGCGATCCGCCACGCTGGCAATGCTCAACGACGGCGTAGGCGCCGCCGTCGCGGGAGCAAATGAGCTGCGCTCCGTGGGTGGAATTGCTCGGGCCGGCAGCGCCGAGCTTTCTTCGACCTTGCAAAAGCACATGGCCGGCGGCGGCTACGTTCGTTTCCTATTCCTTGCCGAGGATGGACGCTTCGTTCTGGCCAGCCGTGAGAGCGCCACGGACAGCCGGACGCCTCCCGATTGGTTGACCACAAAAAGTGCCGGCCCGAACAATTCCTGGGTGGGTAAGCCCATGGTCGATCCGGAGCGGCCCGGCGCGTTGGTCATTCCGGTCGCGCAGCGCGTGGCGACCGGTGAAGGCTCGTCGGCGTGGGCCGGCGGCCTATTCAGTTTCGACGGGTTCGACGAGCTATATGGTCAGTTTCGTAATCAGATCCTGACCATGGGGATGATCGCGGCTGACGGCACCATTCTCGTGCGTGTTCCGAAGGTGGCGGGACGCGATGTTTCTGCGGGTGAGAGTATCGCCTCGAATGAAACCTTCCAACGCGCGATTGCCGCGGGCAAGGCCGGAATCAGCGAGGGCTACGGATCGGTGGCCAAACAAGACGTGATCTACGCCTATGAATTATTGAACGGCTATCCGGTCTATATCATCGCCGGCCAGGGCCGCAATGCCGCGCTCGCGCCTTGGCGCGAGCGGCGCCAAATGAGCATCGGGGCCACCGCGGCATTCACCGCCTTGATGCTGGTGATGACTGCAATCTTGAATCACTACATATATAGGTTGCGTCGCCGCGAGCATCATTACCGAACCCTGTTCAACAATGCCCAGTTCAGCGTGTTTCTTCTGGAGGGCGCGCGCTTCGTCGATGCCAATAGCACCGCAGTGCGGATGTTTGGTCTGCCGAGCGCGCGGTCCGCGGCGGGAATGACTCCGTGGCAGTTGTCGCCGGAATATCAACCCGACGGCCAACGTTCGGAAGAACTTGCCCGCACCAGGATTGAGACCGCGCTGCGCGATGGCGGAACGACCTTTGAATGGCTGCACAAACGCGCGGACACCGGCGAAACGTTTCCGGCCGAGGTTGACCTGTCGAGCTTGAGTACCGGAAGAACCGTGCTCGCGCTCGCCGTCGTGCACGACGTGACGGTTCGCAAGCGCGCCGAGCATGATTTGCACGTCCTGTCGGCCGAACTGATGCGCTTGCAGGATGAAGAACGGCGCAGAATCGGCCGTGATCTGCACGACTCCACCGGGCAAACCCTCGCTGCGCTGGAACTGAGTCTCTCCCAGTTGCAGCAGTACTCACGGGGCCCCGCCGATGGGCGGCGCGAGTTGCTCGAACACTGCGTCCGGCTGGCGACCCAATGCTCGGCGGAAATCAGAACTGCGTCCTATTTGCTGCATCCGCCGCTGCTCGATGAATTGGGATTGCTCAGCGCCCTGCGCTGGCTGGCTGACGGCTTTCATCAACGCAGCGGCATCGAGATGCGGCTCGATCTTCCGGCCTCGATGCATCGGCTGCCGCCCGACGATGAACTGTGCTTGTTTCGTATCGCGCAAGAGGCGCTCACCAATGTTCACCGTCATGCCGCCAGCCCTTGGGCCGCGATGCGCCTCAAGATACAGTCCAATAGCGTCATGCTGGAGATCGAAGATGCAGGACGGGGATTTGATGCGAAGACGCCTGCTTTGGGCGTCGGACTTGCCGGCATGCGCGAACGTATCCGTCATATCGGCGGCATATTCTCCGTCGAGGCAACCGGTACGGGAGGGACGCGTGTGCGCACGACCATAGCGATCCATCCGCAATGATGAAACCCTTACGAATTTTGATCGCCGATGATCACGAGCTCTTTCGACGCGGCGTCGCCGCGGAGCTCACCCAGGTGCCAGGATGGGTCGTGGCCGCCGAGGCGACCAACGGGCGCGACGCGGTTGCACTGGCGGCATCGCTCAAGCCGGACATCGTGGTACTCGATCTGACCATGCCGGAATTGAACGGCCTGGAGGCGGCGCGCCAAATTATCTTGGCCGATCCCAGCGCGCGCATTCTCATTTTGACGGCGCACGAATCGGAGCAGCTGGTACGCGAGGTCTTGAGTGCCGGCGCCAAAGGATACGTATTGAAATCCGATGCGGGCAAAACGCTGATTACGGCGCTGCAAGCACTGCTCGAAGGCGGGTCTTTCTTCACATCAAACGTGGCACGCATGGTCCTGGATGGCTACCTACGCAGCGAATCGCGTGAAGCGGTACCGGCACAGACACTGTCGGCGCGCGAGCGCGAGATTGTGCAGCTGCTTGCGGAAGGCAACAGCAACAAGGACATCGCCAGAGTGCTTAACATCAGCGTCAAGACTGCCGAAACCCATCGCAGCAACGTCATGCGCAAGATGGGATTTGATTCGCTTGCGGAACTCGTGCGTTACGCGATCCGCAATAACATCATCGATCCTTGAGCCTCATTATGTAGCGCCGCGTTAATCCGCACAGGCGCGCTACAGAACTTTCCCGCGCCGAATACACAGTTCTCTCGATGTGCTGCATCGCGCCGGGCCCGTAGGGTGGCGGGCTCAATTGGCAACCGTGCCAACGCAGGGAGCG
>DATNKC010000146.1:0-4330 GCA_035603615.1 Steroidobacteraceae bacterium
CGAATCAACGTGGAAAGCGCGCGCGACATGTACGCGGCGGTACATCGGCAGGTGGGCGATGCCGACATTTTCATCGCCGCCGCGGCGGTCGCCGATTTTCAGCCGGTGACCGTCGCCAAGCAGAAGATCAAGAAGCAAGGCGGCTCGGTCAAGCTGGACCTGGAGCCCGCGCCGGACATCATCAAGTCCGTCGCCGACATGGCCAAACGGCCATTTGTCGTCGGCTTTGCGGCCGAAACGAACGACGTGGAAGAAAATGCGCGCATCAAACTCAAGCGCAAGCGCTTGGATATGATCGCCGCGAACCAAGTCGGGGATGGCATCGCATTCGATTGCGAGGACAACGCGTTGACGGTGATCTGGCCCGGCGGCAAACTGGAAGTGTCGCGCGGACCCAAGCTGGACGTGGCGCGCGAACTCATCGCGCTCATCGCCAAGCGCTTGCCGCCGCGTGATGACAGCCCGCGGCGCGGCGCCAGAAAGCGCAGAACCGCCGTCGGTACGCCCCGCGACCGCGGCGTGCGTGGCCGCCGACCGCGGCGGGTCTAGGCGCCCAAGGACAGGCTCGCATGCAACGCACCGTCAAACTGCGGATCCTGGATCCGCGCATCGGGCGCGAATTTCCCCTGCCGCAACATGCGACCGCAGGCTCGGCCGGCATGGATTTGCGCGCCTGCATCGATGCACCGCTGATATTGCAGCCGGGCGGAGCGGAATTGATTCCGACGGGGGTGTCGATTTACATCGGGGACGCGGGTTTGGCGGCCATGCTGCTGCCCCGATCGGGCCTGGGCCACAAGAACGGCATCGTGCTCGGCAACTTGGTGGGCTTGATCGATTCCGACTACCAGGGCCCCTTGATGGTCTCGACATGGAATCGGGGTACGCAGCCCTTCACCATCAACCCCGGCGATCGGATCGCGCAGATGGTGATCGTGCCGGTGGTGCAAGTGGCATTCGAAGTGGTCGAGGATTTCTCGGCAACCGCGCGGGGCAGCGGCGGGTTCGGGAGTTCGGGGCACAGCTAATCACCCCGGGAGCTTGCTTTTGAGCCGGGTCAGCGAGGCGCGCCACCAATCCGCGGCACGCTGAAGGGTGACATGCTCGGGAAAGCCATGTCTCGCGGCGTGCTTTTGCGGAATCGTGTCCCAGGCGCGGTGCTCGATTGATATGCGTGTTTCATCGCCAACACTCTCAAAGCGTACTTCCACCTCCGTCGACTGATCCGGCGTGAAGCTGGCCGGCCGCCACGTGAAGACGAGCCGGCTCCCCGGCTCCCAAATTGAAATTCGTCCAATCTCGAACTCCTCGCCGTCGGCAAGCGTGGTCAACAAACGGCCGTCGACGCCGGGCTCGAACGCGAGCCTGCCGTCGCCGCGCGGCGTCAGCTGAAAAAGACGGCTGGGTTGCCACCACAGTGCGATCTGCTCTGTAAACGCCTGGAAAGTCCGCAAGGGATTTGCGGGCACCCGTAGCGCTACATAGACTCGCGACGTCACCGCTTCGTCTTGTTCAAATGCGACTTCAAGGCAAGCAGCTGCCGTGTCCACAGTGTTTCGGTCGCTTCGAGCCACGCCTTCAGCGCCGTCATCGGCTCGCTCCGTAAGCGATAGATACGTACGCGCGAGTCAAATTCGTCGCGGTCTTCTTCCACCAGCCCGCTCTGGCGCAAAAGTTTAAGGTGGCGGCTCATCGCTGGAAAGGAAATACGCGCCGCCTCGGCGAGTTCGCCGGCGCGGCGCGGCCGATCACGCAGGAGGTCAACAACGCGCCGGCGATGTGGGTCCGCGAGCGCGGCGAGCGTGCGATCGAGATTGTCGATAGTCACGCCAGGGTCTTGTACTTGAACCCGGTCGCCTTCTCCATTTCCTCGCGGGATGCGCTCCTAACCGTCTGCGAGAACGTCCAATGATGGCCTTCGTGGTCGACGGCCATGTACGCACGATCTCCGTAGAACTGATCGGCCGGCTCCATGGCGATTTCCGCGCCCGCTCGCCGCGCGCGTGCGCAATGCTCATCGATGCCGCTCTCGAGACGCACGTGGACGCGCTGGGTGTTCTTCCCGCCGATTGACGCCGGGCTCGCCGCCCACGCCGCGAATTCACTGCCAATCATGACGACGCCATCGCCGTGGCTCATTTCTGCGTGAACGATGTCGCCGTTGGCGGCGGTGAGCACTTCACTCGCTTCAAAGCCAAATGCGTCTTGCAGCCATTTGAGTGCGGCGCGATTATCCTTATAAATGACCGAGGGAATGAATGCCGGGCGGGACGGGGTCGTGGTAGCCATTTAACGCTCCTTAGTACTTGTCTTAAACAACAATATTTAACGATATTGATAACTATGTCAATATGCCGCCATTCGGCGGCGTTCGGAGTGACGTGGCAACGAGAATCGACAACAATCGGGATAACCAGACGCCTGCCGCTGCCCGCAGTTTCACCCTCTTCTGGCGTGAAATGCCCCTAGTGAGAAGCCGCGCCAATCGTCATGCTGGCGCATGGCAATTCGGGACTGGCCGAGCGACGAACGGCCGCGGGAGAAGCTCCTCGAGAAGGGCGCCGCGGCGCTTTCCGACGCGGAGTTGCTGGCGATCTTGCTGCGTACCGGCACCCCCGGGCACTCGGCGCTCGATCTGGCACGGGATGTACTCAAGAGTTTTCATTCGCTGCGCAAGTTGATTGCCTCGGACCGGCAGCGATTTTGCGCCGAGCGCGGGTTGGGGCCCGCTCGCTATGCGGAATTGCAAGCATCGGTGGAGATCGCGAGAAGGCAGCTGTCCGAGACGTTGCGCGCCGGCCCCTCCCTATCGAGCCCGCGCGCGACCCGGGACTTTCTGACCGCGCGGCTGCGCGACTTGGAGCACGAGGTATTTTGTTGCCTGTACCTGGATAAGCGGCATCGCTTGATCCAATTCGAAGAATTGTTTCGCGGCACCATCGATGGCGCCAGCGTGCATCCGCGGGAGATCGTGAAGCTCGCCCTGCAACGCAATTCTGCCGCCGTCATCATTGCGCACAATCACCCGAGCGGCGTCGCGGAACCGTCGCAAGCGGACGAGTTCATCACGCAGAGAGTGAAAGAGGCATTGGCGTTGGTGGACATCCGCCTGCTCGATCACATCATCGTGGGCGACGGTGCGTGCGTGTCGTTAGCGGAACGTGGAGTCATTTGATATGTGAAGTGGCTGGCCCAGGGACTCCTGAAAGACAACGGTATACCCGTCGGGGTCTTTGGCGCTAAAGAGCCTGAGTCCATATGCCGCCATTTTGGGCGGCTCAACCTCGAGCCCCCTTCGTGTCAGCCGTTGGTGTGCGGCATCAA
This sequence comes from Steroidobacteraceae bacterium, assembly GCA_035603615.1. Taxonomy (GTDB): domain Bacteria; phylum Pseudomonadota; class Gammaproteobacteria; order Steroidobacterales; family Steroidobacteraceae; genus Bog-1198. The sequence continues at coordinate 3,325 of DATNKC010000146.1, forward strand.
CATCGGAGCAGCCAACGTAAAAGCATACATCCCCGTGTGCTGCGAGATGAGCGGCGTCTGGCTTCGGAGGGCGCTCGCCCGAATCGTATTGAGTGTTCAGCATCAAATCGGCCGCGCCGAGACGCAACCACGTCCAGTGAGAAAAACGCCCCTCGGGCGTCTCGACCTCTGGTGAAGCTGACACTACCTCGAAACCGAGCAGATCCCGATAGAACGCCAGTGCTCGCGGCATATCGAAGACCTGGATCAAGGGCGTGAGCCCGACGAATAGCTGCGTGTTTGTGTTCATGACAAGTCTTTGGCGCTTGCGGGAACGTACGTCAATCTAATCACGTCCCCGGCAATTCGATCGCTGCTCACGAGGCGGAGCGGCGGCCGGGGGCCGGCGAAGAATGGCTTGCCGCGACCCAGTACGACGGGGTGGAGGTAGAGTCGATACTCATCAATGAGACCATGCTTGGTTAGGCTTCCTGCCAAGTCTGGTCCGGCAACGTCAATCTCCCCCACGAGCTGAGCCTTCAGTCCGCGTATCACCGCCTCGATGTCATCCTCGACAAGCGTGGCGTTGGGTCCGACCGACTTCAACGAGCGCGACACAACCCACTTCGGTTGATGCCGCCAGGCCGCCGCGAACGCGTGTTCCTCCGCGCCCCAATCCGGCAGGTCCTCGTCCCAATAACGCATTACTTCGTACGTGCGGCGACCGTACACGGTGCCCGTCAGGTCGCGCACATGCTCTATGAAGTGACGAAAGAGCGCCGCGCTGGGAGCAAATCCCAGATGGTCGACGTAGCCATCCAAGGACTGGTTCAAAGCATAAACGAGCTTTGCCATGGCACAAAATCTCTCCCCCAGGGTTCTTCAGATTACCTTGAGCCGACGTTTGATCCAAGGCGCAGGCTCACTCCATTTTGGGTGCGGATGTCCCGTCGGACCAGTTTGTCACTGCCACCATGATCACGCTCAACGCTTCCGGCGAATCTTGGAACTGCGGGTTCAGCATCGG
>DATNKC010000147.1:0-13841 GCA_035603615.1 Steroidobacteraceae bacterium
ATGAATTCTCAGGACCCCCAGGAACAGGATATTATTAAATCCTGGTATTCCAATGCCGCGCCGTGGACCCGGGCGATTCGCGAAGCAAGCATCGCCAGCCGAAAATTGGTCACCGATCAGGCGATCATTGATGCCGTTTCAAGCGTTTCCTGCGCCCGAATTCTCGACATTGGATGCGGCGAGGGCTGGTTGGCGCGCGCATTGAGCGCTCTTGGCATGAGCGTAACGGGCGTCGATGTCGTGCCGGCACTGATCGCGCAAGCCGTCGCGACTGCGCGCACCACCGCGTCGGGCAGCGTGGCGTTTCATGTGCAAGACTATGCATCGATTGCAAATCGGCACTGGCGCGGCGGTCCTTTCGATGCCGCCGTGTGCAATTTCTCGTTGCTGGGCCGGGAGTCGGTGGACTCGCTGATCGCGGCGCTGCCTTGGTACCTGAATGATTCAGGCCATTTGATCATTCAAACGCTGCATCCGGTTGCGGCCTGCGGCTCGCAGCCCTATCAAGACGGCTGGCGGGAAGGGAGCTGGCTGGGTTTCAGCAGCGATTTCAACAATCCCGCCCCCTGGTATTTTCGCACGCTCGAGACTTGGACTGCGCTATTGGAGCGTTGCGGCTTCGACATTCTCGAGTGCCGTGAACCGACGGCTCGCGGCGCGGTCACACCGGCATCCGTGATTTGGATAGTCAAGGCGCAGCGCTCGGCGCAGACTCGATAAAATGGAGCTGAACGATGAGTAAGATGCGCCTCGTAGCCGGCATCGGCCTGTGCATGGTGCTTTCCGGCTGCGTCATCGGCAGTGGTCCCTGCCTTTGGCTGCAGGTGAGGCACGACTTCACCGGGCATATCCATTTTCGTGAATTTCCGCGCAACGACGGCGTCGATACGGTGCCGATTCTGATCCTGGACAAGACCCAGTACATGTATGCGCCGCCGCAGAGCTTTCAGTGCTTGCCTGCGAACGATTTGCAGCTCGTCGGCTTGGCCGAGTTGCCGGACAGAATCGACGAGGGTACGCATGTCATCGTCGATGGCAAGGTGCTGGAGGGCGTGGCGAAGGACCAGTACACCCGGTTTGTCATTGACGTCGTCAGCGTTTTGCCGTTTAGGGACAAGCATTGACGGGCAATCGCATTCGCTGAAAATCGGATTACAATCGGTGGTTGGGACCCGAATCAAACCAGGGAGTGTAGATTCATGAAAAATACAACTATCGCCGGACTCATCGCGGCGCCTCTGTTGGTCTTCGCATGGGCACTGCCGAGCCTCGCGGCAGACGCCGCCACCACCACCTGCAAAGATGGAACGACGAGCACCTCCACCGGCAAGGGAACGTGCAGCGGCCATGGCGGCGTGCAAAAGGCGGCTCCGGCCGCAGCCGCCGCGCCGGCCGCGGCGCCAGCCACCAAGACACCCGCGGCGCCCAAAACACCGGCGACACCCGCGGCCGGTGCGACAACGACCTGCGCGGATGGCACGACGAGCACGTCGACCGGCAAGGGCACATGCAGCGGCCACGGCGGAATACAGAAAACCGCGAAATCAACGGCCGCAACGGCGGCGACAACCGCCGCGCCGGCTGCTGCTGCGAAGACAGCCGCCACGGCACCCGCTGCTGCGCCGGCCGCATCGACCACCGCCGCCAAGTCCTCTACGGCGACCAAGTCGGCGCCCACGGCCACCGCCAGCAATACGGATCCCACCGGAGCGACCGCAAAGTGCAAGGATGGCACTTACTCGAAGTCCGCGCATCGCAGTGGAACGTGCTCCAGCCACGGCGGCGTGGCTGAGTGGCTGACCGCTGCGCAGTAGACCGTTATTTATGCAGCAGCGGCTTTAGGGTAGGCCAAACATTCTCGAGCAGGATGGGCTGACCTAGGGCGTTGGGATGAATATCGTCGCCCTGCAGAAGTGCGGGGGAGAGGGCGATATTGGTCAGCAGGAAAGGCACCAAGGGTATTTTCTTCTCGGCCGCCAAATCGCTGAAAACCATGGCGAATTGCTCGGTGTACTCCGGCCCGTAGTTCGGCGGCATTCGCATCCCCAACAGCAACACCTTCGCGCCGGCCGCGCTGCTCAAGGCCGCCATCTGCGTCAAATTCGCGCGCATTTGGGCAGTGGGCAGGCCGCGCAGCCCGTCATTGCCGCCCAACTCGAGAATGACGATGCTCGGATGATGAAGTTCGAGCGCACGTGGCAAGCGTGCGAGGCCTCCCGCAGTCGTTTCGCCGCTGACGCTGGCATTGACGACTTGGTCACCGTAACCTTGTGACTTGAGCCTCGTCTTGAGCAATTCGACCCAGCCTTGTTCTAGCGGGAGCCCGTAACCGGCGCTGATGCTATCGCCGAATACGAGAATCACCGGTGCTTCGGCGCGAGCCGCAGCGGATGCAACCATCAAGACAAAAAGGGCCAAAAGCCGTTTCACGAGCGCTCCTGATGCAAGATCAAATCGTACTCGAAGCCAAGAATGTCTCTAAGACAGTGGCTAGCCCCGACGGGGCCCTCACCATTCTCGCCGATGTCAGCGTAACTGTGCGAACCGGCGAGACCTTGGCCATCGTCGGCGCCTCGGGTGCCGGCAAGTCCACGCTATTGGCGCTGCTCGCGGGACTCGATTCGCCGAGCACCGGTCGCGTATTGATCGCGGGCATCGATCTCACCGAACTCGATGAAGATGGGCGCGCGGCCATTCGCGGCAAGCATGTGGGGTTTGTATTTCAATCCTTTCATCTTATCCCCTCACTGACCGCGATCGAAAATGTCATGTTGCCGTTGGAACTCGCCGGCCGGCGCGATGCGCGCCAGACGGCGGCGGCCGCACTTGCGCAGGTGGGGCTGACGCCGCGGATGGCACACTACCCGAAACAGCTGTCCGGCGGCGAACAGCAGCGCGTCGCCATCGCGCGCGCTTTCGTGACGCATCCGGCGGTCCTGTTCGCGGACGAACCCACCGGCAACTTGGACACCGTCACGGGGCAGCGCATCACCGATCTCTTGTTCGATTTGAATCGCAGCTCGCGCAGCACGCTGGTGCTGGTCACGCATGACCGCGGGCTGGCAAGGCGCTGCGATCGGGTGCTGGAACTGGATGCCGGCCACACCGTGAACGGCCAAGCCTCGGTCGGCCAGGCGATGAGCGCCCAGGCGACGAGTGGCGGCGCGGTGACTTGATGCAGGCGCTGCGTTTTGCGTTACGCAATCTTTGGCGCGACTTGAAGTCAGGCGAGCTTTCGGTGTTGTTGCTCGCCCTGCTGGTGGCGGTGCTGTCGCTGACCGCCGTGGGCTTCTTCACGAGCCGCATTTCGCAAGGCGTGCGTCTGCAGGCGGCGGAAGTGCTCGCGGCGGATTTGCGTCTGGAAGCGCCGGCGCCGATCCCACAGCGCTACTTCGATGAGGCAGCCGCCCGCGGTCTGCGCAGTGCGCAGGTCCTGTCTTTTCCCACGGCGATTTTCAGCGGAGACTTGAGCCAGCTCGCGGCGCTCAATGCGGTGACTGCCAATTATCCACTGCGTGGGCACCTGCGGATCGCGGATACGCCGTTCGGCACGCCGCGAAGCACCGATAAAATTCCCGGCCGCGGCGAGGTGTGGATCGATGCACGCATCATTGCGCAGCTGAAGCTGGAATTGGGCGCGATGCTGCGCATCGGCGAGGCGTCGTTCCGCGTGACCGAAGTTCTGGACTACCGGCCGGATCAGGGCACCGGTTTCGTCAATCTGGCGCCGGCCGCCTTGCTCAACTATGAGGATATCGCATCGACGCAGCTCATCCAGCCGGGCAGCCGCGCCACCTATGCGGCGCTGTTCGCCGGCACACCGGCCGCGGTGGCGGATTTCCGCGAGTACTTGAGCAAGACCAAGGCGCCTGGCGAACGGCTGAGAGACGTCGAAGAGTCCAGCCGGCAATTGAATTCCGCCATCGACCGCGCAAGTCGCTTTCTCAGTCTCGCCAGCCTCGCCTCGGTGCTGTTGGCGGCGGTGGCGGTGGTCATGGGCGCGCGGCGCTACGCGGCGCGTCACATCGACGCTGTTGCCTTGATGAAGTGCATGGGCGCTGCGCAGGGATTTGTGCTGGCAATTTCCATCATCGAATTGACGCTGCTGGGATTATTCGCCGTCGCCATCGGCACATCGCTGGGGTTTCTGGCGCAGTCGGGATTGGTCGCGCTGCTGAAGAGCCTCATCCCGAGCGAACTCCCCGCAGCTTCACTGGCGCCGCTGCCCATCGCCCTGGTGACCGTGTTGGCCATGCTCATCGGCTTCGCGCTGCCGCCGTTGCTGCAATTGAAAAATACGCCGCCGGCGCGGGTGCTGCGCAAGACCGTAACCGCGCCGCCGCTGCGCTACGGCGTGAGCTATCTGCTGGCGCTCGCGGCGCTGTTCGCGATTCTGTGGAGCTTGGTGCGAGACACCGAGCTGGTGTTGAGCGTGCTCGCCGGCGTATTGGCGGTCGGTGTGGTGCTCACCTTGGCGGGCTATGGCCTGGTGAGGCTGACCGGCCGGCTGCGCGGCGGCGTCGGCGTCGCGTGGCGCTACGGGCTGGCGAATGTGTCGCGTCGCGGAACCGGCAGTGTGGTGCAAATCGTCGCCTTCGGTCTGGGTTTGATGGTGCTGCTGTTGCTGGCGGTGGTTCGCGGCGATTTATTGGCCGATTGGCGCCGCAGCCTGCCGAATGATGTACCCAACAATTTTCTGGTCAATATTCGCCCCGAGCAGCGCCAGGCGCTGCAGGAGTTTCTGACCGCCCACGGTTTCGGAGCGCCGCAGATGTACCCGATGGTGCGAGCCCGCATTACCGCCATCAATGGCGAGCCGCCGCAGTCGCTCAAATTGCGCGGCGATTCGGGGCGCGGATTTGCGGAGCGGGAGCAAAACCTGACCTGGTCGGCCAATATGATGGAGGACAATCAGTTGGTGGCCGGCCGATGGTGGACCGCGGCGGATGCCGAGAAACACGTGGTGTCGATCTCGTCGGAGTATGCGGAGGGTCTGCACTTGAAGGTGGGCGACAAGCTCAGTTTCGATGTGGCCGGAGAACCCTTGACGGTGCAGGTCGCCAGCATCCGGAAAATACGCTGGGACAGTTTCCGGCCGAATTTCTTTCTGGTGTTTCCGCCCGGGCTGCTCGATGGCGCGGCGGGAACCTACATGACCAGTCTCTATCTTACGGCCGCACAGCGGCCGGCGCTGGCGGACCTGGTGCGCCAATTCCCGACGATTTCGGTGTTCGATGTGGATGCGATTCTCAAGCAGATCCGCGACATCATGGATCGAGCCTCGCTGGCCGTGCAGTACGTGTTTCTATTCACGCTCGCCGCCGGAATCGTCGTGCTGTTGGCGGCGGTGCAATCGACTCGAGACGAGCGGCGCTATGAGAGTGCGATGCTGCGGACCTTGGGCGCGAGCCGCAGTACGGTGCTGCAGGGCGTCGCCGCGGAATTTTCAGCGCTGGGTTTTCTGTCCGGCACGTTGGCGGCCTTCGGCGCCACCGGAATCGGCTGGATATTGGCGGAGCGGCTATTCTCGCTGCAGTTCACGCTCGATCCGTTGGTGTGGGTCGCCGGCCTGGTGTGCGGTACGGTGCTCGTCGGCCTCAGCGGAACCCTGGCAACGCGCAGCGTGATCAATACGCCGCCCATCGTCACGCTGCGAGACGAGTGACTTAAGTAACCTCGATGATCAACCAGCCGATGGGAATCGGAATGCCGCGCGGCGGCAGTGCCTCGATCCGCACGCTATAGGTGCCCGCCGACAGGCCGGTGGAATTCAGCGTCACTCGCAGCTCGCCGTTCGAATCCTTGAGCAAGTTGTTGAGCACCAGCGCGCGGCCCTGGTCTTTCTTGTCGACGAATAAACGAAATTGCAGAAGTTTTTGCGTGTAGCCAAGATCGATGTGCACGTCCATCAACAGCGGCGCCGCGCGATTGAGTTTTATCACCGCCCGGTCGATGCCCGGCGCGTGATCGGGAGTGATATAGATCGCCTTTTCCGTGGCCGGCTGCACGAGCGGGCCTTGGCTTATCACGCGCTTGGTGTCTTCCAATTTTCCCTGCAGCGATGAATATTTCCCCGCGATGGACCAGGCAGTCACCAAACACACGACGGCAAACACCGCCAAACCGATCAGCAAATAAATGCTCTTCCACCAGGGCGGCTTTGGCTCGCCGAGATCCTGCGGCCGACCGCTGGCTTCCAGCAGCTTGAGGCTGGCATGGGCGCGCTCGGATAGCTTCAGTTCATTCAAATAATCGGGATGTGCGTGGCACCACTGCTCGAGATCGCGAGCGCCCTTGAAGGGCAATTTGTTTTCCAGATACCGTTCAACGAGATTGTGATCCTCGATGAATTTCTTGTCGAAGCGCGGCGAAACCGGTGCCGGCTTTGCAGCCGGTTTTCCCTGTGCGATGGTGCGGGCGTTCATGGCGAAACATTCCTTATCCGGCTATTTTGCCGGGTCGGCCGCGCGCAATATGTGAAATGATCGGCATATGCGTCCGCCCAAGTCGCTGGGCTGAGACAGCCGTCACGATTTGGCCATGACGCCCGCCATCACGTCGCAGACTGCTCCAATTGCGGCCTCGCGAGTGCTCGACTTGCGCCACACGGCGCCGACGCTGCGCGAGGGCGTGGGATTGGCGAATGGCCGAATGGCGAGGCCGCGCTGCGATCCATACGGCGATTCCACCGCCATTTCGGGGAGCAAGGTGATCCCAAGTCCGGCGACCACCATTTGCCGCAAGGTCTCGAGACTGGTGGCGCGAAAATCCTCGGGCTCGCGCACATCGACCCGGCTGCATACCTCCAGCGCCTGGTCACGCAGGCAATGGCCGTCTTCCAGCAAGAGCAGAGTCTGGCCCTTAAGATCAGCCACCTTGATGGTGTTTTTGGCGGACAGCGGGTGATGGGTGGGAAGCGCGACCGTAAACGACTCTTGGTACAGCGCACGCGTCTCCAGGCCGTCTTGCAGCACGGGCAGAGCCATGATCCCCAGGTCGATCTCGCCGTCGCGCAGGCGCTTCAGGAGCGCCTCTGTTTGGTATTCGTAAAGCATCAGCCCGAGTTGCGGCACGGCTTTACGGATCTTCGGCATGATGCGGGGCAGCAGATAAGGCCCGATCGTCGGAATGAGCCCGACCTTGAGCTTGCCTGCGAAAGGATCGGTATTGCTGCGGGCCAGCGCGATGATTTCATCGCTTTCGTCCAACATGCGCCGCGCTCGCACCACGATCTGCTTGCCGACCTCGGTGAGCTGCACGTTCTTCGGTTGGCGTTCCACCAATTTGACGCCCAGGTACTCTTCCAGTTTCTTCAGCTGCGCCGACAAAGTCGGCTGGCTTACGAACGTGCGCTCGGCCGCCTTGCCGAAATGACCGGTGTCGGCCAACGCCACCAAATATCTGAGATCCTTGAGATTTATAGCCATAGATATAGTCTATCAAAACAATCATTATAATCAATGCAATGAATTGCCGATCCGCTGTTAAGATACACCGAAGTTTTCAAAACCTGTCTGAGGAGTTCTGCATGTCTCTGATCAATACTGAAATCAAGCCATTCAAGGCCACGGCCTATCACAATGGCAAATTCGTCCCGGTGACGAACGAAACGCTCAAGGGCAAGTGGTCCGTGTTCGTGTTTTATCCCGCGGATTTCACCTTCGTATGCCCGACCGAACTCGGCGATCTCGCCGACAACTATGCCGAATTCAAGAAATTGGGCGTGGAAGTGTATGGCGTATCCACCGACACGCATTTCGCGCACAAGGCGTGGCACGACACCTCGGATACCATCCAGAAGGTGCAGTATCCGTTGGTCGGCGACCCGACCGCGACGCTGGCGCGCAATTTCGAAGTGCTGATCGAGGATCAGGGCTTGGCGTATCGCGGCACTTTCGTGATCGATCCGGAAGGCAAGATCAAGGTGATGGAAGTGCACGACAACGGCATCGGCCGCGACGCGAAGGAATTGCTGCGCAAGGTCAAGGCGGCTCAGTATGTCGCTTCGCATCCGGGTGAAGTGTGCCCGGCGAAGTGGACCCCGGGCGCTGACACGCTCAAGCCGTCGCTCGACTTGGTCGGCAAGATCTAACGAAGATCTGGCGGTAATCTTGCGGCCCCGGCAAACGCCGGGGCCGCAATTCTAAAGAGGACAGCATGCTCGACAGCAATCTTAAACTGCAGTTAAAGGGGTATCTGGAGCGCATCTCGCAGCCCGTGCAAATCGTCGCATCCCTGGACGACGGCGAGAAATCCCAGGAAATGCTCGACCTGCTGAACGACATCGAGTCCGTATCGAACCTGGTCAAGCTCGACGCGCAGCGCGACGATGCTCAGATTAAACCCTCGTTCGCGTTGCGGCGGCCCGGCGCCCAGGCGCAGGTCCGATTTGCGGGCGTGCCCATGGGCCACGAGTTCACCTCGCTCGTGCTCGCGCTGCTGCAGACCGGCGGCTATCCGCCAAAGATCGACGAACCGGTCGTGGAACAGATCAAAAGTCTCGACGGCGATTACAACTTCGAGACCTTTGTTTCGCTGACCTGCCAAAGCTGTCCCGACGTGGTGCAGGCGTTGAACGCCATGGCGGCCCTGAATCCGAGGATTCGCCACACCATGATCGATGGCGCGGTGTTTCAGGACGAAGTCGCGCGCCGCGAAGTGATGGCCGTGCCTGCGGTTTTCCTGAATGGCGAACCGTTCGGTCAAGGGCGCATGGAGCTTGCCGAGATCATTCAGAAGCTGGATTCGGGCGCGGCCAAACGTGAGACGGAAAAGCTCAACGCCAAGGCGCCTTACGATGTGCTGGTGGTGGGCGGTGGGCCCGCGGGAGCCGCGGCCGCGATCTACGCGGCGCGCAAAGGCATTCGCACCGGCATCGCCGCCGAACGCCTGGGCGGCCAATTGCTCGACACGGTCGGCATCGAGAATTTTATATCAGTCAAAGAGACCCACGGCCATAAGCTTGCGTCGGGGTTCGAACAGCATGTAAGTACCTACGATGTGGACGTGATGAACCTGCAGCGCGCGGAAGCGCTGATTCCCGGCGATCTGATCGAGGTGAAGCTGAGCGGCGGCGCGTCGCTCCGGGCCAGATCCGTCGTGATCGCGACAGGTGCGCGCTGGCGCGAGATCAACGTGCCCGGCGAGCGCGAATACCGCAATCGCGGTGTCGCGTACTGCCCGCACTGCGACGGTCCGCTGTTCAAGGGCAAGCGGGTGGCGGTGATCGGCGGCGGGAACTCCGGCGTCGAAGCAGCCATCGATCTCGCGGGGCTCGTGAGCCATGTCACCCTGATTGAATTCGATCCGCAGCTGCGCGCGGATGCCATCCTGACGCGAAAGCTATCGAGCTTGCCGAATGTCGCCGTCATAACCGGCGCGCAGACGACAGAAGTGCTCGGCGACGGTCAGCGCGTCATCGGGCTCAAGTACAAGGAGCGCGCCAGCGGCGAGCTGCGCAATCTGGAGCTCGCCGGGGTATTCGTGCAAATCGGCCTGATTCCCAACACCGATTGGCTGAAAGGCACCGTCAAGCTGTCGCCGCGCGGTGAAGTGGAAGTCGACGCGCGCGGCGGGACCTCGGTGCCGGGCGTTTTCGCCGCCGGCGATTGCACTGTTGTGCCCTATAAGCAAATCGTCATCGCGGTGGGCGAAGGCGCCAAGGCGTCCTTAAGTGCCTTCGATCATCTCATTCGCTCGCCTCTGTCAGCGGCTGCGTGACAATGGCGGACTCCGGGCATTCACGCCGATTTTCCGCCGGGGTCGTGGTCATCCACATGGCGCAATCAGGCGTGCAATACCTGTTGTTGCGCGCCTATAAAAATTGGGATTTCCCGAAAGGGTTGGTCGAGCCGGGCGAGCAACCGCTGGATGCGGCGGTGCGCGAAGTGAAAGAGGAAACGACCCTCGTGAATCTCGCGTTCGATTGGGGCCACGAGTACATGGACACGGGCCCCTATAACAAGGGAAAGATTTCCCGGTACTACCTGGCGCGCAGCCGCGACACGCAGGTGCATTTGCCGATTAATCCAGAACTGGGGTTTCCGGAACACCAGGAGGCGCGTTGGGTGGGCTTTGAAACCGCGCTCAACATGGTTTCGCCGCGCCTCAAGCCCGTGATTCACTGGGCAGGCGATATCATCGCCGCGCCCGCGGCGGGCACCGCTGCTATCGCTGGCGTCAAAGAGTGATCGTCAAAGAGTGATGCTGCCTCGGCCGATCTCGAGTACATCGCCGCCGACAAAAACTTGCGCCTCGCGATTCACGTCGAGCAACAGTGTGGATGGCCGGCCCACGAATTCTCCCTGCGAAATCTGCAGCTGAACCGGCAGCGCACGCTTCATCGTCAAACACCATGCGCCGAAGTTGGCGGTGGCCGATCCGGTCGCGGGATCCTCGAGAATGGCGCCCCCAGCGGGAAAGAAAAAACGCGCCAGCGCCTGATCGCGGCCCCCCGCGGCCCTGCCCTCCAGGCAAAACACGTAGGCCATGCTGTGGCCGTCTTCGCTCACGATCTTTGCCATCGCGGCAGCCGTGGGAACCGCGCGGCGCACGGCATCGGTGGAGGTGAGCGGCACGACCAGTTGTTCTTTGCCCGCTTTGACCCACAACGGACGCTCACCGATGTCTTGTGTTTCGAGTCCCAGCGCCGCGGCGAGGGTGTCGCGCGATACATCCAATTCGCGCGAGCTGGCGCCCAAGGCGCTCAAGGTCCAGCGATCGCCGCTGGCGCGCACCGGTATGAGGCCCGCCTGCATCTCCAGCTCCAGCGAATTGCCGCCCAATTTCAAGTCGCGGCAAACGTGTGCGCTGCCGAGCGTTGGATGACCCGCGAAAGGCATTTCATACGCGGGTGTGAAGATTCGCACTCGCGCGTTCGCCCGGGTGGAAGGCAGAATAAAGGTGGTTTCCGAAAGGTTGAACTGGCGCGCCAGCGCTTGCATCTCTTCGGTGCTTAAGCCGCCGCCGTTTTCAAATACGCACAGGGGGTTGCCGGTAAACGGGCCCTGGTTCTGGGTAAACACATTGACGATGCGGAACGGGTGAATTGCCATGGGCAGATTATCTCACCCGTCCGCGATCGCTTGGTTGCATTCATCTTGAGAATCGCGTTACGGCCGGACCACTACGACCGGTGCCGGGGCGATGACCGCCACGCGCGGACCGTAGTAACCGCGGTGATAACCATAAGGCGCTACGACGCAGCCGCTCATCGCAATAATACTCATAGGAATCAATAACATAAATAGCTTACGCATGACATCCTCCAAACGGGTTTTGTAGCTCTCAGATAGTCAAACGCGGCAGCCTCCCGGGGCGATGACATCATGAATAAACCTTAAGGCGCGGAAAGAACGCCGGCTCAAAGCGCCGCAAGGGCGCCGCGGGCCTGAAGGCCCCAGGAGGAGCTCACGCCAGAGAGTGGAAGACCTTTTGCACGTCGTCGTCCTGTTCGAGCTTGTCGATCAGTTCCAGCACTTCCTTTGCCTGATCCTCCGGCAATTCGATCGGCATGGAGCAAATGTATTCGTGCTCGGCGGACAGCGGCGTAATGCCGCGACGCTCCAGCGCTTCCTGCAGCTTGCCGAAGTCATTGAACGCGCCGCGGATCACCAGTTGCGGCTCGCCCTTATCGCCGGTGCTGTCGCCCATCTCCTCGAGCCCGTAGTCGATGAGATCCAATTCGAGCTCGTCGTGATCCTTGACGTGAGACGGATCGAGGCGAAACACGCCCATTTTTTTGAATAAAAAGCTGACGCTGCCCGTGGTTCCCATATTTCCGGCGCCCTTCATGAAAATGTTGCGCAACGATGCGATCGTGCGGGTGGGATTGTCCGTGGCGGCCTCGACCAGCAGGGCAACACCGTGCGGCGCATAGCCCTCGTAGATAATCTCCGCATAGTTGGCCGCGTCCTTACCGGAGGCGCGGCGAATCGCGGCATCCGTCTTGTCCTTCGGCATGTTGACGGCGCGTGCATTTTGCAGCACCCGGCGCAGCGTCGGATTCGCTGCGGGATCGGGGCCGCCGGCATGCACGGCGATCGCGATGTCCTTGGCGACCCGAGTGAATTGCTTGGCCATGCGGTTCCAGCGAGCGAACATGGCGTGTTTTCTGACTTCAAATATGCGTCCCATGCCGACTATGGTAGCAATACGCGGTCAAACCGCTAGACTTGCGCTTCCAAACCTTACGGCATTTCCCATGAGCGCAGTCCCGGCAGACTCGATTGAAAACAGCGCGAGCTTCCGCGATCTCGGCCTATCCGATGAGGTGCTGCTGGCGCTTGCCGATGTGGGCTATGAGTCGCCTTCGCCGATTCAAGCCCAAACCATCCCGGTGCTGCTGTCGGGCAAGGACATGCTCGGGCAGGCGCAGACCGGTACGGGCAAAACCGCGGCGTTTGCGCTGCCGGCGCTCACGAAAATCGATCTGGCGCGGCACGAGCCGCAGGTGCTGGTGCTGGTTCCCACCCGCGAATTGGCGCTGCAAGTATCGGAAGCTTTTCTTCGCTATGCCGCGCATTTAAAGGGATTCCACGTGCTGCCCATCTACGGCGGCCAGAGTTATCAGCCGCAGCTGAACGCATTGCGGCGCGGCGTGCATGTCGTCGTCGGCACGCCTGGCCGCGTCATCGATCATATGAATCGGGGCACCTTGAAACTGTCGGGTTTGACGCTGTTGGTCCTGGACGAAGCGGACGAGATGCTGCGCATGGGCTTCATCGACGCGGTCGAAAGCATCCTCGAGCAGACACCGCCGCAGCGCCAGGTGGCCCTGTTCTCAGCGACCATTCCTGCGCCCATACGCCGGATCGCGGCGAAGCACCTGCGCACGCCGGTGGAAGTCACGATCAAGAGCAAGACCAGCACGGCAACCAATATCCGGCAGCGGTATTGGATGGTGAGCGGCATGCATAAGCTGGATGCCCTGACGCGCATCCTGGAGGCGGAAACATTCGACGGCATGCTGGTGTTCACGCGCACCAAGCAGGCCACGGTGGAGCTGGCGGAAAAACTCGAGGCACGGGGTTTCGCGGCCGCGCCCTTGAACGGCGATATTGCCCAGCCGCTGCGCGAGCGGACGGTCGCGCGCTTGAAGGCCGGGCAGATCGACATCCTCGTCGCCACGGACGTGGCGGCCCGCGGACTGGATGTGGATCGCATCAGTCATGTCGTGAACTACGATGTGCCCTACGACACCGAATCCTATGTGCATCGCATCGGCCGCACGGGAAGAGCGGGTCGCACGGGCGAGGCGATCCTGTTCATCGCGCCCCGCGAGCGCAACATGCTGCGCGCCATCGAGCGAGCCACGCGGCAAGTCATCGAGCCCATGAACCTGCCGAGCGTCGACGCCGTCAATACGCTGAGAATCGCCAAGTTCAAGCAGCGCATCGCCGAGAGCATCGCCAAGGGCGATGGCAATCTTTATCGACCGGTGTTGGAGCAGCTGGAAACGGAATCCGGAATGGCTTTGATCGACATAGCCGCCGCGCTCGCGAGCCTGTCGCAAGGCTCCCCCCCCTTGTTGCTGGCGCAAAAGGCTGAGCGGCCCGCGGATTCGTATTCGCCGCACCGTGAGCGCGACTCACGCCGCGAAGAAACACGTGAGCCGAGGCGGGAACGGCCCGCGGCGCAGGAACGGCCCGCGGCACAAGAACGAGCCGCGACGCAGGAACGACCCGCAGCGCCGGAACGACCCGTGGGGCGCGAGCCAAGCCGAGCGCGGGATTCGCATCGCGAGGAGCGTCCGCGCAAGTCCGGTCCTGCTCAGATGGAAACTTTTCGCATCGAAGTCGGGTCGGTACATGGTATCAAGCCCGGAAACATCGTCGGCGCCA